>JASIBM010000476.1 GCA_030045175.1 Streptosporangiaceae bacterium
GCGCTACGAGGACGTGGGCGTGCGCGAGGTCATCACCGACATCGAGGGCGCGCGCTCGATCGTCGAGGTGCTGCCCGGCGGCGTGAACGCCTACGACGCCGCGAGGGCGATCCTGGCCAAGGGGTTCCACGGCTGCTGGGTGCTGGCCGTGGGTACCGACGACACCGCCGACGTCGCGGTGGGCTCCAGCTACTCCATCGCCTACCGGATCAAGCGGATGATGCAGGTGACCCGAGGCCAGCCCGTCCTCTGGGTCAACGTGGTGTCGCTGCTCGTCAGCGGCCCCTACTCCGAGGCCAACATGCAGCTATGGAACGAGGCGCTGGTCCGGGCGTGCCCGAGGTACCCGAACATGCGGATCTACGACTGGGCAGCCGAGGTGCATGAAAACTGGTTCATCTCGGACGGGATCCACTACACCTCGCTCGGATACGAGCACCGGGCGCAGATGATCGCCGACGCGCTGGCCGTCGCGTTCCCGCAACGCGGCCGCGGTGCTGGCCGCAGCCCGACCTGCGTCGTCCATAGCTAGTCCTCGGCTCGCCCGCCCAGGTATCGGGCCAGGAACCGCTCGGCGGCGGCATAGAACCGCATCCGGTTCTCCGGCTTGGCGAACCCGTGCCCCTCGTCCGGGAACAGCATGTAGTCGTGCTCGATCCCCGCGGCCGTCAGGGCGGCGACGATCTGCTCCGACTCGGCCTGCTTGACCCGCGGGTCGTTCGCGCCCTGCGCGATGAGCAGCGGAATCGAGATCTTCTCCGCCCGGGAAAGCGGCGACCTGGACCACAAGAAATCGGCGTCCTGCTCCGGGTCACCAAGCCTGCGGTGGTACTGCGCGATCACCGGCAACCAGTATGGCGGGACCGTCTCGATCAGCGTCTTGAGGTTGGAGGGCCCGACGATGTCCACCGCGCAGCAGTAGACGTCAGGGGTGAACGCCGCTCCGGCCAGCGCTGCGTAGCCGCCATAGGAACCGCCGAAGATAGCCACTCGCTTCGGGTCGGCCCAGCCCTGCCCGACGGCGAACGCGACCGCGTCGGTCAGGTCGTCCTGCATCTTGCCGCCCCACTCCCGGTCGCCGGCATTGACGAACGCCTTGCCGTAGCCGGTCGACCCGCGGTAGTTGACCTGCAGGCACAGGTAGCCCCGGTTGGCGAGCCACTGAGCGTTCGGGTCGAACCCCCAGACGTCCCTCGCCCACGGGCCGCCGTGCACGTTCAGGACCGTGGGCAGTCCGGCCCGGGCGCCGTCCGGCGGGAATGTCGCGTAGCCGTGAATGACCAGGCCGTCCCTTGCCTTATATAGGAAAGGGGTCATGGGCGCCAGTGTGTACTCATTCAGCGCCGGCCTGTGTTCGAACAGGAAGCTGCCCCGCTTGGTCGTCCGGTCGTACGCGAAGTACGGGATAGGACCCGAATCGTTGGTGAACGACACCAGCCAGGTCTCGTTCGCGTCGTCGGAGCTCTCGAACACCGGGTCACCGTGATGCAGCGCCCTGATAGCCGCGAGGTCGTCGGCCACCGACGGGTCGAGCACCAGGTATTCGGACCTGTCCTTGAGCACGGTGACGATCTGCGGCTCCCTGGTGTTGTCGTCGATGATCACATGGCTGACGTCGGCTGTCTCGTCCCCGGCGAGCAGCGTCTGCGCGCCGGTCGCCAGATCGACCCTGACCAGCTTGGCGGTCTGCGCGCCGGCCGAGCTGACCATCAGCAGCGAGCGCCCGTCCGCGCTGAACGCGACCGGGTAGGTGGTCAGCGAGTCCTCCGCCTGCACGGCGAGCAGCTCGCGCCATTCGTCGTCCGCGCTATCACGCACCACCAGGACGGTCCCGCCATCGGGCTGCGGCGCGAGCGCGGCGCGGACCACGAGCTTGGCGTCGGCCAGTAGATCTACGTAGCCAGGATTGGCTACCTCCCTGGTCAGTTGACCGGTGCGCAGGTCGAGCCGGTATACGTCGTGCAGTGCGGGGTTGTCTTTGTTCAAGCCTATGAGCAGTTCGGTGGGGAAGTCCTTCTCCATCGCAACCAGCCTGGCCTGCACCCCATCGAAGGGCGTCAGGTCCCGGCGCGCCAGCGCGTCGAGATCCACGTCGTACAGCCGCCAGTTCTCATCGCCGCCGACGTCCTGGATGTAGAGCAGGTGCCTGTCGTCGTGCGCCCAGGCGAAGTTGCGGATGCCCCGGTCCGCGTCGTCGGTCACGACCCTGGCCGCATCCCAGCCCACTCCGGTCTCCGCGTTCACTGGCGCCACCCAGACGTTGAGCACGCCGTCCTTGGGCGCGATCCAGCCGAGCCTGGTGCCGTCGGGCGATAGCCGGGGGCTGCTGCGTTCCGGGTTGCCGAAGAGTACGTCGCGAGGGATGAGATCCGCCATGTGCGTACCTAATCACATCGCGGGCACTAGGGCGTGGCTCAGCCCAGGCGCCAGGTGAGGCCGGGGTAGCCGGCCAGGCAGTAGCCGAGGGCGAGCGGGGAGCCGGTGGCTGGCTGCGCGGGGACGGCCAGGCACAGGCCGGTGGCCGGGTTGATGAGGAAGCTGCCGGTGCTGGCCGGGCCGCCAGGTCCGGACGGGCCGCCCAGGCGCGGCATGGGCCGCCACTGCTGAGCCGGGAAACTCTTGGCCGCTGCGGCCGGGCAGGCCGCGATGGTGACCGGCGTGCCCGCGGCGGCCGTGGCGCCCGTGGTGGTCAGGCAGCCTGCGGGCACGGAGATGGTGCCGTCGGGGGCGATGGTCCAGGCCTGGCTCGCCTGCCTGCTGCAGTGGGCGAGGCTGAGCGTGGCGGGGTTGCCGCCGGTGGCGGGGGTCACGGCGATGCACTGGCCCAGGCCGGTGGCGAGCGGGGCGGGTGGCAATGTCCAGGCCTGGCGCTGGGTGCCGTCGCAGC
>JASIBM010000067.1 GCA_030045175.1 Streptosporangiaceae bacterium
TCACCAACAAGCACATCGTCGGCCCGTGGGACATGGCGGTGGAGTCGACCGCTACGTCGGCCGAGCTGTTCGTCTCCAACGCCCTCGGCGGCAACACCAAGACCGACCACGGCGTGCCGGTGACCGGCAGCTGCACCGTGGTCCGGATCGACCTCGCGCTCAGCAGGACATCGGCGCCGGCGCTCACCGGCTCGACGGTCATCGGGACGAACTACCCGTGGAAGGCGAACAAGGCCGCGCTGGTGCTCGCGCCCACCGGACTGGCGCTGAGCCACAACGGGACCCTCTACGTCGACGACACGCTGACCAGCACGGTCTCGGCCATCCCGCAGGCACTGACCCGCACGACCGCCGTCTCAGCCACGGCCTCGACCGTCGCGGCGGGCGGAGCGCTGAACGCGCCCCTGGGCATGACGCTCGCACCCAACGGCGACCTTGTCGTCGTGAACGGCAACGACGGCAACGCCGTCGAGCTCAGCCCGGCCGGCCAGCAGCTGTTCACCAAGACGCTGATCAAGAACGGCGCTGGTGACCTGTTCGGCATCACCACGACCCCGAGCGGCGAGCTCCTGGCCGTGAACGACGGCAAGAACGTCATAGACGTCTACCGTCCCTGAACCGGCCCGCTCAGCCCGTCAGGGCGGGCACCTCCGCGGATCACGGGCACGAACGCAGCTGCCGCTAGGATCGGGGTGAATTCCAAAGCCCGGCCAAGCCCGGAAGCCGCGAAAGGATCGCCAGTGACCGACCCCCCGGTCCTGCAATGCCACGCCTTGCGACGAACCTTCGGCGACCTGGTAGCCGTCGATGACGTGGGCTTTCAGATAGCCCATGGCGAGACGTACGGCCTGCTCGGCCCGAATGGCGCGGGCAAGACCACGACGATATCGATGATCGCCGGCCTGCTCGACCGGGACGCGGGCGAGGTCATCGTCGCCGGGCAGCCCATGACGACCAAGACCGTGCAGGCCAAGAGCGCGCTCGGTTATGTTCCGCAGGATCTGGCGATCTACCCTGACCTGTCCGGGCTGGAGAACCTGGTCTTCTTCGCCAGGCTCTACGGCATGTCCCGCGCGAAGGCGAAGGCGAAGGCACACGAGGTGCTCGAGCTCATCGGCCTGTCCGACCGCTCAGGCGACCAGACGAACAAGTACTCGGGCGGCATGAAGCGCCGCCTGAACATAGGCGTCGGCCTGCTCAACGACCCCAAGCTGCTGATACTCGACGAACCCACCGTGGGCGTGGACCCGCAGAGCCGCAACGCGATCCTGGAGAGCGTCGAAGGGCTGTCGAGCGCGGGCATGGCCGTGCTGTACACGACGCACTACATGGAGGAGGCCGAGCGCCTGTGCGACCGGGTCGGGATCATCGATCACGGCAACCTGATCGCCGAGGGCACCAGGCGCGAGCTCGTCGCAATGGTCGGTGAATTCGACAGCGTGGCCCTGACCGCGGCTGGAAACCTATCAGCCGCCGCGCAGGCACTGACCACATTGGACTTTGTTAAAAAAGCAAGCGTGACCGAGGACGGAATCGACCTGGTCACCTCGGACGCCAGGGACAACCTGCCCGCCATCCTCACCACGGCGACCGCTCACGGGGCGGCGGTCACGTCGGTCGAGGTCACCGAGCCAGACCTGGAAGCCGTGTTCTTGCACCTGACCGGCAGGGCGCTCCGTGACTGAGCGCGTGGCGGGAAGACCGCGACGGCTGGCAAGCGCCGCCTTGCTGATCGCGGAAAAAGACCTGAAGGCCAGGATCAGGGATCGCTCCGCACTGATATTCGGAATCTTGGTCCCATTCGGACTCGCCTTCATTTTTAACGCAATCTTCGGTGGCGTCTCTGGCAACTCGGGCGCGATCAGTCTGGGGGTCGTCGTCGCCGACCACGGCCCGGTCGGTCAGGCATTCGTCCGGCAGGTGCTCGGGCCGTTGCGCCACATCGGGATCATCTCGGTGCATACCGAACCGTCAGTCTCCGCCGCCAGGTCGCTGGCAAGCAGCGGAACGCTGGACGCGGTGATAGTGGTCCCGGCCGGCTTCAGCGCGGCCGTGCAGTCGGACCGGCCGGCCTCGATGACCGTGATCGAGAACGTGGCGTCGCCGATCTCGGCGGAGATCGCCAGGTCGATCGCGCAAGGCTACGCGGCCGGCCTGAACCGGGTGCGGCTCTCGGTCGCCACCGTGGCCGCGAGCGCCCCAGGCGGGCTCAGCCAGGCGCGGATCAGGCAACTCGCGGCCAGCGCCGCCGCGGCGGAGGTGCCTGTCGCCGTCAGCGACATCTCGGCGAGCACCAAGCAGCTCAACCTCAAGTCGTTCTTCGCCGCGGGAATGGCGGTGTTCTTCTTGTTCTTCACCGTGCAGTTCGGCGTGACCAGCCTGCTCGAAGAGCGCAACGAGGGCACGCTGGCCAGGCTGATCGCGGCGCCGATCCCGCGCGCGGCGATCCTGGCTGGCAAGCTGATCACCAGCTTCGTGCTCGGCGTCATCAGCATGGCGGTCCTGGTGGTCGCCACCAGCCTGCTTTTCGGCGCGTCCTGGGGCAGCCCGCTCGGCGTCACGCTGCTGATCGTGGCGGCCACGCTGTCCGCGACCGGGATCATGGCGCTGATCGCCACGTTCGCCAGGAATGCCGACCAGGCCAGCAACTGGCAGTCCGTGGTCGCCGTCATACTCGGGCTGCTCGGCGGGACGTTCTTCCCCGTCTCGCAGGCGCCAGGGATCTTGTCGAAGCTGACGTTCATCGCGCCGCAGGCGTGGTTCATGCAGGGCCTCGGCGACCTGCGCGCAGGGAACCTGTCGGTGATCTGGACGCCGATCGAGGCGTTGCTCGCGTTCGCTGTCGTGACCGGCGCGGTGGCCATGGCCAGGCTCCGCAGGCTCGCGGAGGTGTCGTGACGGAGTCGCGCGGAAAGGACACTGCTTGAAAGCGCTGGTGATCGCGCGGAACAGCCTGCGCAGGATGTTCAGGCAGCGGGCGAACATCTTCTTCGTCTTCATCTTCCCGATGCTGCTGATCCTGGTGCTCGGCGCCACGTTCGGTAGCTCGGCGACCCCGAGGCTCGGCGTCGTCGTCGCACGGCCAGGCCCGCTGGCCGACGCGCTCCTCGCGCAGTTGCAGCGGACGCCGCAGCTTGCTGTCAGCGTCGTCGGCAGCGACGCCGCGCTGCTGACCGACGTCGAGCGCGGCGACTATGACGCGGGACTGGAGATCCCGGCGAGCTACGACGCGGCGATCAGGAGCGGGCGCACGGTAACTGTGGACTATGTCGCCATACCCAGCACCGGAGATCAGAAGGGCGAGGAGCTCATCTTGAGCGCCGTGGACCGCCAGGCCATGCTGATCGGCGCGGCCAGGTTCGCGGTGGCGCAGCACACGGCGCCCGACATCAGCGCCGGGCTCGGACAGGCCAGGCGGGTCGCTCCCGAGGTGCCGGCCGTCTCGGTGCGGCAGGAGTCGGCAGGGAAGACCACGATCTTGCAGGGGGTCAGCCAGTTCGGCGAGGGCGCCTGGACGGAGTTGCTGCTGTTCATGTTCCTCACCGCGCTAACGGCCGGGGTCGCGCTGATCGAGGTGCGCAAGCTTGGCGTGCCGCGCCGGATGCTCGCCACCCCGACCCGGGTGAGCACGCTGGTGGCCGGCGAGGTGCTCGGCAGGCTGCTGATCGGGCTGGTCCAGGCGCTGGTGATCATCTTCGGCTCCGCGCTGCTCTTCGGGGTGCACTGGGGCCAGCCGATCGGCGTGATCGCGATCGTGGTGCTCTTCGGGCTGGTCGCCGCCGGGTTCGGCATCTTCATCGGCACGCTGTTCCGCACCGAGCAGCAGGCGATGGGGATCTCGTTGCTGCTCGGGCTCGGGCTGGCCGCGCTCGGCGGCTGCATGGTGCCGCTTGAGTTGTTCTCGCCGACCATGCGCACGATCGCGCACATCACCCCGCACGCCTGGGCCAGCGACGCGTTCGCCAAGCTGATCGGCGACGGCGACTCGATCGGGGCGATCTTGCCCCAGCTGGGCGTGCTCGCGATCTACGCCGTGGTGCTGCTCAGCCTCGCGACCTGGCGCCTGCGCCGCGTCCTGGTCTCGGCCCCGGCATAGCAGAGGCGTCATGTCGCACGAGGAAATCAGGTGCCTGGCCCGGCAGGCACGCGCGGCGATCGCGGCGGGAATCCTGGCCGGCATCTGCGTGCTCGCCGCGGCGTGCTCGGGCACCACGGGACAAGCGCACCGCCACGCTGGCCACGACCACGGCACGATCGTGGCCAGCCTGCCGATCCCGTTCTCGCCGCCGAGGGTTCCTGGCACGCCGGACGTCATGACGGTGACGGTGACGGCAGGCGAGCTGTTCTCCCTGAAGGTCACCACATCCGACGGCCCGTTCTACTGGGCTCCGGCCGGCCGGCCACCGGATCCTGGCCTGATCCGCGACGTCGGCGACTTCAACGACGGCCACTGCGCCAGGCTCATGCCCGGCTGCCGCGTCCCGTACTTCGCGACCTACGCGGCCCGGCAGCGCGGCACCGCGACGATGACCTGGGCGTTCCACCAGCTCGGCTGCCCGGCCACCGCGTCCCCCGCGTCCCCCGGGCCGGCGGGTCCTTCCTGCCCGCGGATCATCCTGGTCACCTTCCGCATCACGGTCGTCCAGTGACTCTGCGCAGGCCCCGGCCTAGTTTCCCGCTCGCCCGCGGACGCTTTA
>JASIBM010000068.1 GCA_030045175.1 Streptosporangiaceae bacterium
ATTGACGCCGTCACAGGTCAACTCGATCTATGGCGCCCCGGACGTCGGCCCGAGCGGCGAAGGCGCGGGCGTGAACCTGGCGCTGTTCGAGCTGTCCGCCTACCAGGAGTCCGACATCAGGACCTGGGCGCACTACTACTACGGACCCGGCTACAACCCCCCGCTCGTCAACATCAACGTCGACGGCGGCCCGCTGCACGCCGTGTGCCCGCCAGGTGACCAGTGCCCGCCGGACTTCAACTTCTACTCCGGCGACATCGAGGTGGATGCCGACATCGAGATGAGCCTGGCCGTCGCGCCCGACAGCAGCCGCGTCCTGGTCTATAACGCGCCGAACGACTACACCGGCCAGACCTCGCTGGATGAGTACACCGCGATCGCGAACCAGGACATCGCCGATACGATCAGCTCCAGCTGGGGCGTCTGCGAGGACGACATCACGGCCGGCTACGCGCAGGCCGAGAACGTCGTCTTCGAGCAGATGGCGATGCAGGGCCAGAGCGTGTTCAACGCATTCGGCGACGACGGCGCGTATGGCTGCCTCCCCTCGCCCACCTACGCCGACGCGGGTGATCCCGCCGCCCAGCCGTGGGTGACCGGCGTTGGCGGCACCTCGCTCGAAAGCGACAACCCCGGAACCAACGCCAGCCCGTCCTACCCGGCAGGAGTGGAGACGGTCTGGAACAACAACAACCTGTGCAGCGACCAGCCCGCCAGCCCCGCGAACGACAACCAGGGCGGCCTGTTCTGGTGCCTGTTCAACTACACAGGGGCCGGCGGCGGCGCACCGAGCCAGTGGTGGGGCCGGCCGTTCTACCAGGCAGGCCCGGGCGTCAACAGCCCATACAGCACCTACGGCAACGGCTCCACGCAGTGCGCCCTCGCCGCCATCGGCACACCGTGCAGGGAAGGCCCTGACATCTCCGCCGACGCCGACCCCTGGACCGGTCCCGCCGAGTATTGCACGGGCAATTCCAGCACGCCGTACAGCATCTGCGCCCAGCTCGCCAGCACCGACCGGGTGCCCGGCTGGTTCCAGATCGGCGGCACCAGCCTGTCCACGCCACTGGTGGCGGCCATCTTCGCTGACCGGGACGGCTACACCGGGCAGCGGACCGGCAACGCCAACCCACTGCTTTATTTCCTGTTCAATGCCGACCCGGGCAAGTACTTCCACGACATCACCGGCATCGGGCCGCTGCAGCAGGCGGCCACCACCAACGGCCTGTACCCGACTACCCCCGGTTACGACATGGCCACCGGCATCGGGACGCCCGACATGGCGGCGCTGATCACCGGCCGCTGATGGCACCCCGGAGATCCCCGCACGCCACCGGAGCCGGTCACCTCCCGCGAGGCGGGTCCGGTCGCCGGTAGATGACGCGCGCCCGGGCGAGGATGGTCGCGGTGAACGACAGCGGGTCGGCGCGGGCCTCGGCCAGCTCGGCCTCGGTGTAGAAGAGCAGGTCGAAATGCGCGGGGAACGCGGCGAGCGCCACGGCCACCTCGCGACCCCGGCGAGATCGCGGCAGCCTGCTCGGGCCGACGATGAGCAGGTCGATGTCGCTGCCGGCCTGCGACGTGCCCTTGGCCTGCGATCCGAACAGGTAGATCGTGGTCGCGTCGAAGAACGTCCTGACCCGCCCGACGATCCAGTCGAGATCGCTGTCGTCGAGGGTCACGGGCTCGCCGTGTACGCGACCACGAGCAGGATGTCGTCGAGCTCGCTGGCCGCCAGCGACTGGTAGCCGGCGGCGCTCGCCTCCTTGAGCATGATCGTCCAGGTCGGCGGCGTGGCGGACGGCGGTGTCGGGGTCCGCCCCAGGTCGACCGCCGGGCTCAGCGCGATCTGTACGTGGTGCATGCCGTCGAGCGTCGAGTCCGGGTTCATCGTCACGGTCTGCGTGGTGCCGCCAGGGGGCGTGAACTCAAGCGTGTACGGGCCCGAGTCCGTGGTGTTGGTGAGCACGTCGACGGAGTGCACCTTGAGGTCCAGCCCGTGGGTGAAGAACGGGAAGCGCTCTGGCGGCATCGGCAGCGTCAGGATCTGGTCGGCGCCAGGCGCCGGGTCGAGGAACTGCGCCCAGTTGGTCGGGAACTCGTGGCGGGCGCTGAACAGGCGGTACAGGCCGGTGCGGCTCTGCGCCAGGGCGATGGAGTTGAGCTTGGACTTCGCGGACGCGGCGGCCGCCGCGGCCAGCTCCCCTCCCCCTTCGCGCGCGGTGTAGCGCAGGTGCATGACGACGTCCGTGATCGTCGTGTAGTCGAACTGGGGGAAGACGTTGTTGAGTGTCAGCTGCCAGTTCGAGATGGCGCCCGCGGTCTCGAACGGCAGGTACCGCTCGTCGTCGAAGCGCAGTTCGAACAGGCCGCTGTCGTTCTGCCCGCCGCTGGTGACGATCTCGCTGATGCCACCAGGGTCGTCGGTGAAGCGCGGGTCGGGGTCGGCGCGCGGGTAGCCAGAGCCGACGTCCGGCGACGTCCTGACCTGGTTGGCCAGCAGCGTGAGGGTCGCAGAGACGCTCGTGTACGGTCCCACCACGCACGGCACGGTCAGGCCGACGGCCTTCAGGCGGCGCATGTAGTGGCCCGGGTTGTCCAGGTCGAACAGGATCTCGGGCAGGTCGATCAGGCAACTGCCAGTTTCGCGCAGCTCGACGAGCGCGTAGGGATCGAGCTGGAGCAGCGAGACGTGCTTGACGATCTCGAGCTCCCTGTCGTTCTGGGTGTAGTACGCGCTCTGCATCCGGCGCAGGTCGTAGTGCAGCTTCTCGCCCGCGAGCAGTCCTTGCCGCAGGCTGTCCCAATAGCCGAACTGGATGTAGCTGGTGGGCGGTTGCGCAAGCTCCCGGTCGAAGCACTGCTCGGCCGCCTTGGCCATCGAATAGGCGAGCTGGTACGCCTGGAAGTACGTGGTGCTGATCTGGCCCACCATCCAGTCGTAAAGCTCCTTGTTCGTGAACTTGCTGTGCAGGAAGGCGTCCACGTTCTGCGCGTTCGTCACGGCGATGTCCTGCGCGGCCTTTTCCTTGGTGGCGATGTCGATGCGGATGTTGGCCGCCGCGGTCTCCGCGTCGATCCGCGCCATCTCGTCCTGCGCCACGTTGCCTTCCATCGTCCAGGCGTCCTGCCGCTGGTGGAAGCCGCCGAGCGTGCCGGTCAGGTCCGCGGTGGACTGGATGATCGCCGCGGCCATCCGCGCGACCCACGCGCCCGACCCGGAGGCGTGCCCCACGTTCGGGCCGCCGATCTTGACGTTGACCGCTGGCGAGCCGCCGAATCCGGCAGCCCCGACCTCGACCGTCGGCAACGCGTGCGCGACCGTCGCGGTGGTGTCCAGCGCGGCGGCGACGGCCTGCGCGATCGGCGCCGTGGCGCGCAAGATCATCGCCGCCGTCTCCCAGTCGTTCATCAGCGGCCGGTTCACGTAGAAGCTGGCGCGGTCCTGGAACGTCTGCTTCGCCTTCGCCAGAACAACGAGCTGCTGGTTGGCGTCGTCGATCTGGCGCGCGCGGACGTCGTCGATCGCGGACTGCAGGTTGATCTCGCCCGAGGACCTGATCCGCGCCATCTGTTCCGCGTCGCTCTTCTCCAGGGCCGAGAGCAGCTCGGCGCCGAGGCCGCGGACCTGGTCGCAGAACTCAATCGCCAGGCCGACGATCGTGCGGAAGCGGTACGGGGGCGTGGCCGCCGCCATGTCGGACAGGACGCTGGACAGGTCCAGGCCCGCCGCGGCGGCGGCGACGAGCAGGCCGGGATTGATCGGCGGGGAGAACAGCGGTAGCTGCTGGACGATGCCCTCGATGTTCATGCAATGCCGGATTTTGAACAGCCGATCGGCGACGGTGTCCCAGTAGGCGAGCAGTGTCGTGTTGGGCGGGATCTGGAAGTACAACGTCAGCAGGGACGGCAGGCTGGGCGAGCCACCGGAGGTCGGGACGTTGACCTTTACCGGCGGGATCGCGTTCTCCGCCGCGACGGCCGCGTTCGAGAAGGCGTCCAGGCCGGCCGCGACGAGCTGGTTGTAGTTCTGGGCCACCGGCTCCACCAGCGGTGGCACGATCTGCGGCTGCGGGCCAAGCAGGTTCGACGCGAGCACGTACATCTGGGTGGCGAGGTTGATCGTCTCCATGGTGTCCTGGGTGAACAGCTGGTCACCCCAGGCAATCAGGTTGTCGATGTAGCGCATCACGATCGCGCGCTGGTAGGCGACCGGGCGCATCTGGGCGATCGCGTCGGGGTCGAACGGGTCCTGGCGCCACGCCGCGACCTGGTGCTCGAGGCTGGGATTCCCCTGGTTGATCGCGTTCATCAGCGCGGTGATCTGCTCGGCGGCGTAGTCGGCGGCCGTCATCTCGGAGAACGGCTTGGTGAGCCAGTAGCACTGCGGGACGCTACCGGCGAACCCGCCCGCGGGGTCGAACACGTACTCGTACCACTGCTTGGCGACCTGGAACTGCTGGTTGGCCGACAACGAGTTGGCGATCAGGAAGGGGGCGTGGAAGAACAACTCCCAGTTGTAGATGGCGTAGGGAGAGTTGTAGACAGAGAAGTTGCTTGGCGACGAGGAATTCGGGGGCGAGCCGAAGTCCATTCCCTCGTCGGGATAGGGGGTGAGCACGTACCCGGTGGGCTGGTAGTAGGACTGGAAATCGAACGGCGTGACCCCTGCCACGCTCGCCGGGTCAAGCTGGACCTGCTGGTCGTAGAGCGCGTCGATCCCCTCGCTGCTGTTCAGCTGGCTGACGAGCAGCCACGTCCAGGGATGGTAGAAGGTCCAGAACGTGTACTCCGCCTTGTAGAAAGGATCGTAGACATATTCCGGCGCGTTGATGGTGAAGTAATTGCCGTTCTGATAGTAGTTCGTCGGGACGATGAAGTACTCCCGGCGGGAGTCGCGGTAGAAGAACGGCAGCGTGGAGTCGAAGGTCGGGGTCTGATGCGGCGTGATCAGCCGGTAGTAGTCGGCCTGGCCGAGCACCTTCTCGCTCTGCAGCGCGCCGTAAAGCGAGTAAGAGGTAGTCATCGGCCCGACCCTGGGCCTGGACGCTGACTGGAATCCCATGGCGGAGCCTTCGAGCCAGGTGCCGTCGAAGCTCGAATTGGCCGGGGTGGCGATGGCCGGCTTGAGCACAGAAGGATCGAGCGTGCCCACCTGGTCGATGGGGGTACCGCCGCCCGCGTTCTCGAGCACCTCCTGGTACTGGCCGACGACGAACAGCTCGGTTCCGCTCCCCGAGCCGCCGAGCAGGAACTGCCCGACGTGTGCCCGGGGCTGGTTGAGCACCAGGTAGAAATCCTCGTCGTACTGGCTTACCTGCTCGAGGAACACGTCGACCTGCAGCAGCGGCCCTACCTCCGACGACTTGAGCGTGATGTCGGTGGACTCGAAGCTGGCCTTGGTGATGCCCTGGTTCGCGGCCGATAGCAGCATGGCCCCGGGAGGCCAGGCTCCGGAGAACACGATCGTCTGCGGCGCGACCTGCTTGGCCTGCCACTTCCCTTGCTTGTACTGACTCCACGCGAGCTGGACCTCGAGGTGAATGTTGGGCGGAGGCGGTGGCGTCGAGCTGGTCTGCGCGGAGGGCAGCGGCTGGTTGTTCTGGTCGGCCTTGGCGGTCACGATCGCCCAGAAGACGTATTGCCTGCCGTTCCATATCAGCGGCAGCACGTGGTCGCTGACGATGTCGAGCTGTACCTGCTCCCAGGCCGTCCACTTGGAGGAGTCGACCCAGGTGCGCGAGTAGTAGGTGGGCGGGGAGCCCTGCGTGCGGGCAAGCACGTGCAGCACGTCCTCGCCGTTCTCCAGGTCGTGGAAGTACCCGCAGACGTCGAGTCGCGCCACCGCCTCCAGCTTCTCCAGGTAGTTCGCCAGCGCGGTGGCCGCCACGTCACTAGTCAGGTCGCCCTGCTGGAGGTCCTGCATGAGATCGGAGAAGAACGGCGACGCGTCCTGCCGCAGGGTCGGGTCGATCCAGTTCTCCGGCCACAAGAACACCTCGCGGTTGGCCTCCCACACCCGGTACTGGCTCATCCACTGCCACTGCGTCCAGAAGCTGTCCGCGCTGACGTCGACGGTGACGTTCGGCTCGAGGCCGAGGAAGCAGCGCAGCACGAACAGCTGTACGGTCGCGGTGGCCTGGACCATCCTGGAGGTCGCCATGCACGCGCACATCTCGACGTCGATCAGGAAGTAGGCGAACACGTCGTCGGGATCGAGCCACCGGGAGACGCCGGCCGGCGGCGGGCCGGCGAGGAGGTAGCTCACCAGGGCGTCGCGCTGCGCCTGGCGCAGCGGGTCACGAAGCTGCTTGGCCAGCGTCAGCCACTGCGCTTGCGGGTAGTTCGCCTTGACGCTCTGCTTGATGGCGTCGGCCGCGGTGTCGTCGACGTCGGTGGCCACCCAGGTGCTGACGTCGGCGGGGATGCCCGTCTGCGCCAGGATCGCCTGGCACGGCAGCAGGCGCGAGAGCGCGATCTCGTCAACGTAGTCGTCGGGGTAGGTCAGCGACAGCTCGCCGAGCGCGGCGTTGCTCGACGGGTCACCGCACAGCACGGCGAGCGTGGCCGACGGCCACTGCGTCGAGGTGGCGAGCTGGCTGAGGTACGCGCTCTTCGTGGCGGTGGCCGCCGGCGTGAACAGCGTCGCGAACGTGGCGTTCGGTATCGGCACGTTGTTGCGCACGTTGGTCGCGGTGATCAGGCGGCTCAGGGCGTAGCAGCGGCCGTTCGCGCTGGCTTGCGGTGTGCTCGGCAGCGTCGTGGGGTCCAGCCACCCGACGCCGACGCCGGTGGCTGGCCCGCTCCACCAGTTCACGTCGTCGATGCCGAGGTTGAGCGTCGTGATCAGCAGCGCGACCTTGGACAGCGCGGCGTAGGAGGTGAAGTACGACGC
>JASIBM010000477.1 GCA_030045175.1 Streptosporangiaceae bacterium
CCCGGGCAGCGATGCGCGTAATGCCCGTGAGGCTCCCATGGCGTATACCCATTAGGTATACTCATAGGTATGCCTGTGACCACCATCAAGGTCGATACGGCGGTACGCGATCAGCTAGCGTCCGTCGCTCAGACCCGTGGCATCACGATGGCTGCGTTGCTGCGCGACATCGCGAGCGAGCTTGAGGCACGCCAGCACTGGTCGATGGTCGAGGCGAGTTACCAGCGGCTCAGGAGCGAGGACCCGAAAGGCTGGGCTGAGTATCTCGCCGAACTTGACGGCTGGGATTCGGTAGCCATCGATCCTGACGATGCGACGGCGGAATGGCCGGAGTACAACACATGAGCGCGCGCCGTGGTGAGATCTGGACGGTACGCCTGGATCCCACGGTCGCGAATGAGCAGGCTGGCATCAGGCCGTGCATCGTGATATCGGCCGATCGCTTCAACGCGCTGCCGATCCGTCGGTGCATCGTCGTCCCGCTGACCAGCCGCAACCGGGGCCTGCCGCACCACGTCGCGGTGGCCGATGACGGCGGCCTAGCCCGACCAAGCTGGGCCATGTGCGAGGCGATCAGGGCGGTATCCACCCAGCGACTCGGCAGCCTCATCGGATCTGCCGACCAAGGCAGCACCGACGCGATCGCACGCCAGATCGGCCGGTGGCTTGAGCTCGCCTGACAGCACTGTTCACCTGCTAACGCAACTGCTCATCTGATAGCACAGAGCAGGCGGTTGTCGCCGTGCTGCCAGATGGTCCCGATCTCGGCGAATCCGGCCGCGCGCAGCGCGGCGACGTGCACGCCGAGCAATACCGACGGTGACTCGTGGTGATTTGAGCCGAGAGCGAGCCGGTCGCGCTCGGCGACGAGCTCGGCGAGCGCCGGGTCATTCGCCACCGCCTCCCACCAGCCGGCCCACGTCTCGCCGCCGGCATCAGGGGCGCGATGGCGGTCCTCTCGCTCGTTCAGCGCCCGGCCAAGCCTGGCCAGCCTCGGCGCGTCCGCCTCATCCTCGCGCAGGTGATCGCCGTTAAGCAGCAGCCCGCCCGGCCGCAGCATGCCCGCGACCTCGCCGTACATGGCGGCCAGCGCGGCAGGCGGCAGCCAGTGCAGGGCCGTTGTGCTGACCGCGGCGTCGGCCGGGCGGTCAAGTCCCAGGGCGGTCGACCATCCCGCCGTGCGCAGGTCCTGGGAGGTGAATCGCAACTGGCTCGCCAGGTCTGACCACGCCGCCCGGCCAAGCGCGAGCAGCAACGGGTCGGCGTCGATGGCGACCACGGTCGCCGCGGGGATCCGGTCGAGCAGCCTGACCGACAGCGAGCCTGGACCACAACCCAGATCGAGCACCAGCGGGTCGGGACGGCCGGCGCACTCCTGCACCGCGTCGATGAGGACCGTGAACCGGTCCTCCCGATCCGGCAGGTAGGCCTGTTGCTGGGCGTCCCAGCGGTCGATCCAGGCGCGGGCGACAGGCTGGCCGATGGACATTCGCTACCCCTTGGTACCGGTGACTGGCTACTCTCGATTAGACAGTCACAAAACTACGGACGAGAGGTGTCACTGGTCAAGTGAATTTCAGCAGTCACATCGATGCCGTGCTGACCGTCGCGGTCGCGCTGGCCAACAGCCTTACGCCGGGTGAAGCGCGCGGCCGCGGGTACGCACCGCCGGAGGGCGACGAACTACCAGCCGTGGTTACCGCGGCATTGCGAGCCGGACGGGCCGACACGAGGGATGTCTCCGGGGCTGAGGCCGCCGAGCTCAGCGCCGTCGCGGCTGACCTGCGCCGCGTGTTCGACGCGGTAGCGGCCGGCCGGCCCGACGACGCCGCTGGCCAGGTCAACTCCCTGCTGCGGAGCACCGGGGCCAGGCCCTGGCTCGACCGGCATGACGACGAGCCCTGGCACCTGCACTTCCACGGCGCGAACGACTCCTTGGCCACGGGCTGGGCGGCGGGCTGCGCCACTGGCCTCGCCATCGTGCTCGGCGGCGACGGCCACGGCAGGCTAGGGACCTGCACGGCCGACAGGTGCGACCGGGTCTACGTCGACGCGTCAAGGAACGGGACCAAGCGGTTCTGCTCGACCGCGTGCCAGAACCGGGTCAAGGCCGCCGCGTTCCGCGCCCGCCAGGCCGCACAGGGAAATGCCCCGTAAAGGGCGCCCGGAGGTGAGCGGGAAATCCTGCGCGAGCGAGCCGAAGGCGAGCCGAGCGCGAGCGAGCCGCAGGGCGCCGGCGCCGCGCTGACCGAGGAGCGTGGTTTTCGCGACGAGGGAAGGCGGTGCCTCAAAAGGCGCCCGGAGGTGAGCGGGAAGATCAGCCGAAGAATACTTCTGCCTCGGCATAGAGCTCGGGCGGCACCAGCTTGAGCTGGCGGACGGCCTCGGCGATCGGCACCCGGACGATGCCGGTCCCGTGCAGGGCCACCATCGTGCCGAATGCACCGTCCATGACCGCGCGGATCGCGTGGACGCCGAACCTGGTCGCGAGCACCCGGTCGAAGGCCGTGGGCGTGCCGCCGCGCTGGGTGTGGCCAAGCACGGTCGCGCGGGCCTCCTTGCCGGTCCGCTTCTCGATCTCCTCGGCCAGCATCTGGCCGACCCCGCCGAGCCTGGCGTGCCCGAACGAGTCCACCCGCGCATCACCGGCCGCCTCGCCGGCGGTCTTCGGATGGGCGCCCTCGGCGACCACGACAATGGGCGCGTACCTGGTCTCGAACCGGTGCTGCACGTAGTCGCAGACTTCCTCGATGTCGAACGGGCGCTCGGGGATCAAGATCACGTTAGCGCCGCCCGCGAGGCCAGCGTGCAGCGCGATCCAGCCAGCGTTCCGGCCCATCACCTCGACGATCAGCGCGCGGTGGTGACTCTCGGCCGTGGTGTGCAGCCGGTCTATCGCCTCCATCGCGATGTTCACTGCGGTGTCGAAGCCGAACGTGTAGTCGGTCGCGCCGAGGTCATTGTCGATGGTCTTGGGCACGCCCACCACGGGGACGCCGGCCTGGCACAGCCGCCAAGCGACGCCGAGCGTGTCCTCGCCGCCGATCGCGATCAGCGCGTCCACCCCAAGGGCGGCGAGGTTCTCCCTGATCCGGTCCAGGCCAGAAACGCCGTCCTTGCTTGCCGCTTCGGCCAGCGGATTGGTGCGAGATGACCCGAGTACGGTTCCGCCGCGCGGCAAGATGCCGCGGACCGCCGGGACGTCAAGCGGCTGGGTGTCACCCTCGAGCGGGCCACGCCAGCCGTCCTTGAAGCCGACGAACTCACAACCGTGGTCGAATACGCCCGTGCGGACGATCGCGCGAATGACGGCGTTCAGGCCCGGACAATCGCCACCCCCGGTCAGTACTCCGACTCGCATCAGGCTCCCTTCGCAGTACCCGTCCGCCACACTAGTGCCATGAGCGTCCTTGCGATCGACGCGGGCACGACCGGGGTCACGGCCCTGGTCGTATCGGCGGACGGCGGCGTCACGAACAGAGGGTATGCGGAGTTCGCGCAGCACTTCCCCGAGCCGGGCTGGGTAGAGCAATGGCCAGCGGAAATATGGGAGGCGACGCTGACCGCCTGTGCTCAGGCGATCGGCGGCGCGCAGGGCGAAGCCACCGGCGGCGAACCCGTGACGTGCGTCGGGATCACCAATCAGCGCGAGACGGCGGTGCTGTGGGACCGCGCCACGCTGGCCTCGCCGCACCGGGCGATCGTCTGGCAGGACCGGCGGACCGCGCGGATCTGCGCAGAGCTGCGGGACGCCGGGCACGAGGACCGCGTTGCCTATCTCACCGGGCTGCGGCTCGATCCGTACTTCACCGCGACGAAGCTCACCTGGCTCGCGCGAAATGAGGCCAGCGTCTGGGCTGGCGTCACCGACGGATCGCTCGCGCTCGGGACCGTCGACTCGTACCTGATCGCGCGGCTCACCAGCGGCAGCAGGCACGTGACCGACGCGTCCAACGCCTCAAGGACATTGCTGTTCGACATCGCCGCCGGGCAGTGGTCGGCCGAGCTGTGCGACCTGTTCGGCGTGCCGGCGCGCGCGCTGCCCGAGGTCGTGGCGTCGACCGGCGTGATCGGGCAGACCGATCCCGGCGCGTTCCTCGGGCTGTCACTGCCGATCGCCGGCGTGGCCGGCGATCAGCAGGCGGCGTTGTTCGGCCAGGCGTGCTACTCGCCGGGGGCTTCGAAGTGCACCTACGGGACAGGCTCCTTCGTGCTGGCCAACACGGGCTCGCAGATCGTGCGTTCGCGTGCCGGGCTGCTCTCGACGGTCGCCTGGATGAACGCCGGCGGCGAGCTCACCTACGCGCTGGAGGGCTCGGTGTTCGTCACGGGCGCGGCGATCCAGTGGCTGCGCGACGGGCTGAAGTTGCTCGCCAGCGCGGGAGAAAGCGAGGCGCTCGCTGGCTCGGTGCCTGACTCGGGCGGGGTGGTGTTCGTGCCGGCGCTGACCGGACTTGGCGCTCCCGACTGGGATCCGGACGCGCGGGGCGCAATCTTTGGCCTGACGCGCGGCACGACCAATGCCCATCTCGTCCGGGCGACGCTTGAGGCGATCGCGTTCGAGGTGCGCGACGTGATGGACCTCATGACCGCTGACGTCGAGACCGGAGTTCGGCAGGCGCGAGTTGATCACGCCGCTCGCGCGGGGCTGGGCTCGGCCGCCGGGGCCGCCGACAGCGGCGCGGCGCCGCTGCGCGTCGACGGCGGGGCCAGTGCCAACGACCTGCTGATGCAGATCCAGGCAGATCAGCTGCAGATGCCGGTCGAGCGACCGGTCGTGGCCGAGACGACGGCGCTCGGAGCGGCCTTCCTCGCCGGGCTGGCGACTGGCGCCTGGTCATCAGCCACCGAGCTCGCCGCGACCTGGAAGCTGGACCGGCGCTTCGAGCCGGGACCGCGCGACGAATCGGCGCACCGGCGCTGGCGCGATGCTGTCGGCCGCGGCCAGGGCTGGGCGGCCGGGCAGCCAGGATAGGCCGGATAGGCCGGATAGGCCGGATAGGCCGGATAAGCCGAGCCTCGCCTGGTTCGGCGCGCCGCGCGTCGCGATCAAGCTTCTGTGGCCGGCATGGTCCGGACGAGCGGTCCGGGCTGACCGCGCCGGGCGCTCAGCGCAGCCTGAATGGCGCCGAGCACCTCCAGTGGCTGTTCCTTAATCTGGCGAGGCGTGAAATGCAAGACAAGGATGCCCAGGCTGGTCATCTTGGCGTGCCGGCGCATCGTCTGCTCCCAGTCCTCGGGCGACAGGTGCCACTCCCTTGAGTCTGCCTCGGCGGCTACGCCGGCCTGCGGCCACCATGCATCGGGCGAGGCGATGAACTCGTCCCCATCCATCAGCCTCGGGTTGAACAGGGGCATGGGCAGGCGCCCTCGTTTGATGAGATCCATCAGGTCGATCTCTGGGCCAGACCTCGCTCCCTGCCTCACCTCGCCGAGCGCGCGGCGAAACAGCGCAGACTCGCGCACCGACCCACTATCCAGCTCACCGGTCAGCTGATCGATCGTGCACAGACGGGACTGGACGGCGGCGGCGACTACCGCCCGGACCTCGGCGAGATCGTTGAGCGCTCGGACCGCGTCGGCGACGGCCCGAGCGGCCAGGGCGAACTGCACAGGGCCGTCGTAACACGCGAGGGGAGGCGGCCTCCAGGTCCTGTGCACCACGACGTACTCGGTGCTCTGCCTCCTGCGCTGGCTGGGTACCAGCACGTCAACAACCTGCGACGGCATCCCGCGCACGCCGTGTCGCCGCAAGGCCGACGTGCCGGTGAGGGTGCCGCCTGGGCCGGCATAGAGCAGTGCCGCCGTATCCCGCTGGTCGTTGGTCGGCGAGCCAGTCACGGTGAGGTACACGCCAGGCAACAGTCGCTGCCACCGTCCACCGGGCTGCACGCGACGGTGGATCAGATCCCGATTCAGTCCGCTGGCCAGCGCTTGCGCGCGCGTGATCACCCCGTGCTGATACTCGAGCAGCTTGGCTAGGGATGCGGCATTGGGCCTGGCTGCCAGGCCTGCCTCAAGGGCCGCTGTTCGCGCGGCGCCCGGCCTTGCACTAGCCGTGCTCAGCCTGACCTGAAAATCGTCCATGCAGGCACCATGTCATGCCGCGCTGACACCCAAGTTCCCGCGCAGCGCCTCCTGAACCGGAAACCTCGGTCACCAGCCCAGCCCCAGCCCTCCGAACCCCGGCCACCCCGAACCCAGCCCAGCCCAACCCCAGTCCACCCCGAGCGCCAGTGCCAGCCACCAGCCCGAGCCCAGCCCACCCCGAGCACGACT
>JASIBM010000069.1 GCA_030045175.1 Streptosporangiaceae bacterium
GTCTGAGTCGGCGTGACCGATGGCACCGATGCCGAGGGCGTGGGTGATATCGAAGCGGGCGTTGTCCCGGGGCGTCCGGTGACCGTGCTGGTGCTCGCCGCGCCCGGCTGATTTCCTGTGCTCGAATGCTTCCCGAACTTGAGCCATGCGAATACGCCCGCCGCCGCCACCACGACCACGGCGACCGTGACGATGACGATCGCGCTCCAGTCCCGGCCGGCCCGCGGCGGCGCTGGAGGGAGCCAGCCCGGCGGGCCCACCTGGCCAGGCATGGAGCCCGGCATGAGACCCGGCACAGGTCCAGGCATCGGACCCGGCACAGGTCCGGGCATGGCACCGGGCATGCTGCCAGGCGTGGCAACATACGGCAGCGCGGCGACGCTGACCGTATGGCTATCGCCTGGCGTGACGCCCGTCCCGCCGGGTGCTGTCCCGCCGGCAACGGGCGCCGGCGCCTCAGCCAGCACCGTCCCGGTCGGGTCCACCCCAGACGGCGCCTCAGCCAGCACCGTCCCGGCCGGGTCCACCCCAGACGGCACCTCAGCCAGCACCGTCCCCGCCGGGTCCACCCCAGACGGCACCTCAGCCAGCACCGTCCCCGCCGGGTCCACCCCAGACGGCGCCTCAGCCAGCACTGTCCCCGCCGGCTCCACCGCATCAGCAACCCCGGCCAGCACTGTCCCCGCCGGGTCCACCCCAGACGGCGCCTCAGCCAGCACCGTCCCGGCCGGCTCCACCGCATCAGCAACCCCGGCCAGGTCCGTCCCTGCTGGGTCTACTCCAGGCGGCGCCGTCCCGGTCTGGCCGGCCATCTCGGGCAGCAACGCGCCGCATGCCGTGCAGAATCGCTCCTGGCCGGCTCGCTTGCGCCCGCATTTCGTGCAAAAGGTCATCGGTTCTCCTCCGCTTCGCGGGTCAAGCTGGGCTGGCCGTTGTGCCTCGCCGTGATCCCGAGGCGGGACGCGACAGCGGCGGGCCAGGTGGCCGTGTAGCGCATCGTGCGTACCCCGAGCGCGTGCAGGAAGAGGCAGTACGCAGCGTCGGCCTGGCCCGGATCTTCGTCGGGCAGCGAACGGAAGGACGCGACATGGCCTCGTAGCCTGCCAAGCAGCCTGGACCAGCCCTGCTCGATGCTGGCGGCTGACTGGCCTGACACCTCGAGGGCGGCGATATCGCTCTTGATCCGACCCACGAGCACCGGATCGCCGACCATCGCCAGCCCAGCGCCGCGATAGGAGCACTGCGACCGACAGCGATCGCACGCAAGGAACGGCGGAACGGGCTCGGGGATCACCGCCGCCGGCGCCGACGGCCGCAGCGTCGGCGTGACCGTGACGTGAGCTGCCTCGGCGAACTCATCGCTGTAGATGAGCGCCTCGCCGGTCTGGAGCCTGGTCGCGAACCGGAGCTGAGGCTCATCAAGGCCCATGGTCTGGCCCAGGTACCTGCGGTCGTCCTCAGCGGTCAGCCGGTGCATTACCTTCAGGTTCGTGTTCTTGACCGCGTCCTGCACCAGCTTGGTCGGCAGTTGCTCGACGATGATGATGCCCTCGCCGTACTTGCGGTTCTCGGCGAGCGTGTTGGCGAATGCCTCGGCCGCCTTCTCCTTGGCCTGGGCATCCTCAGCGGACCTTGATCCTTGCGGCCTGGCGAGTAGCCGATGCGCCTCCTCGACCATGGTCACGTGCACCAGGTCAGCGCTCGCGCCGCGGACCGCCTGATAGTGCTCGGTCACGGCGTTCAGCAACAGCGCCATCATCAGCGCCTGCTCGTCGCCGGAGCCGAGCGACTTCAGCTCAAGCACCACCGGGTGGTCAAGCAGGCTGGCGATGTTGTTGCCCCGGCCGGTGAGGAAGACCGAAGCGGTGGCCCCGCGGGTCAGTTGCTGCGCGCGCCGGATGGAGGCGGCCTCGATGTTCGCCCGCACCTCGCCCGCGTAGCCGAGATCGGCGGTGACCTCGCGCATCGCGCGCATGAACTCCACGGCGGTTGGCCAGGCCGGACTCCCGCCGGTTCCCGCGTCTTCGAAGGCCGGGCGCTCCGATGCGAGGAAGCCCGCTCGAAGGTAGGTCAGGCTCAGCGCGTCAGTGTAGATCGAGGGCAATGGCTCCCACAGCCCGAATGCCGCCTTGAAGCAGGCGAGCAGGTTGGACATGTGCTCGCCCACGAGCACGCCCTGTGGCACCTCGAACGGGTTGAACCGCAACGGCCGGCCGGCCTCGTCCCCCACCGTCCGCACGTCCAGACCCTCGAACCCCGGCACGGCCGCCAGCCTGCGGTAGTCGTCAGCATCGGAGTTGACCGGCTCGATCACCAGGAACGGAATCTTGTGATCCAGCCAGAGCTGCCGCAAGAGCTCCATCGCCGTGGTCGTCTTCCCGCTGCCCGTGCTGCCAGCCAGCAACACGTGCTTGGTCAGGCTCCGCAACGGCATGGTGACCATCCGGCTCGTCCCGGCCACGGTCCCTACCTGGATCGACGGGCCTGATGCCTGGTACGCCTCGGCCTGGCCAAAGTGACCGCGCCTAACGCGGAAGCCTGGAACAACCCCATCCACGGCGACCGGCAGGCGGAAGGCACAGCACGCGTCCCTGGCATCGCCGAGCACGCTGAGCAGCTGAAGCCGCGGGTCGGGCGGGTCGGGACGCCGCCAGATCTCGGCCCGGCCGGGCAGCAGGCAGAAGTCCACCGTCGCCAGGTTGCGCTCGGCGAGCTCACGCTCGCCAGGGGCGGCCGGCCGGCGAACCTCATAAGCGGACACGGCCCGTTCCCGCTCAAGGTGGCTGCCCCGGCTCGGATCGGGAGGCGATATCGCCGCCGCGACCGCCTCCACGATGCCGGCCGCGAGGCGGTCGCCCGCCACCACCTGGACGCGCATCGCGAACGCCTTCTGACCGAGCCTGCGGGAGAAATCCTTGAATGCCTTCTCCGCGTCGACGGCGAACGCGTCTGGCGCCAGCTTCTGCCTGCCGTAGTACAGGCCGGCCTCCTGCTCGTCCTCGCGGGCCAGCCGCCCGTAGAAGGTGGCAAGCGCGGAAAGCTGCTGCCCGAACTCCAGGGGCATCCGCACAGGCAAGACCGCCGCCGACACGACGATCGGGCCTGGGCTGGCCGCCAGCGCGGAGTAGACGGCGGACCAGTCACTATCAGCCCAGTTGAAGGGGACGGCGGAGAAGTAATAAGCGACCTGCGCGTCGGGCCTGCTCGGCCGGCCAAGCAACTCGTGCCTGGTGATCACCGCCGACTCGGCGGCACCAGCGGGGAACGGCATGAGCATCGCGCGGACCGCGTCGTTATCGTCGATCAGGCGACCGGTCACGTGCCGCGGCAACGAGGCGACGAGCTGGCTGGCAAGCCGGTCCGCGCGCCCGGCGACCTCGTCGGGATCGAGGCCCCACACGCGGCCGATCAGGCCGACCGTGATCGGCGTCGTCGCCTGCTGTCCGACCATGATCCGCAGGTCGAGCGCGGCCTTCAGATCGGGATCGAAGAAGCCGTTCAGGAAACCCTGCTGCTCGCCGAGGGCCTTGGCCAGCCGGTCGGCTCTTTGCAGCCCGGCGTACTCCCGGGCTTCGAGCAGGTCAACAGCCGCGTCGATCGCTATCGCGAAGTACGCGTTGCGGACAGCCGACGGCTGCCCGGGAAGCCCGGTGCGGGGGTCCGCCTCCGGCCCCGGCGGGCCGACCCGCAGGCTCGGCGGCGGTCCCGTTGCGGTAACAAGCGCCACCATGTGGCCCTACTGCACGCTGATGTCCGCGACCTGGACCTGCAACGAAGCGCCTAGGCCCTGACCCTGCGGGCGCGTCCGGCCGATAGCGGCGTCGACGCCCTCGCGCGCGGCACTGTGCATGGCCTCGCGCATGGCCCTCGCGTAGTCGTAGCGCAGCCGCACGTACATGTCGTTGCCGTGCCTGGTGAGGACCTGCCAGAGGCGCGCGATCCACATCAGGATGTAGCCGCCCGGAGAGAGCTTGAACCAGAACGTCCAGCCCAGGTACAGGTCGCGACCGTAGGCGAAGCACGCGATCATGCCAGTGAAAAGGCCACGACGGATCTCCAGGTAGTCACGGGATTCCCCGCCAGGCAACGACAGGCGACGCACCTGCACCATTTCCAGTGGTGTCTGTCGCTGCTGGAGCGCCCAGGCGATGTGGTCGAACGCCACGGGTGCGACCGAGCCCTTCCCGTCGACGAAGAACTTCCACTCCGATAGCTGCACGGGGATTGGGACGAGCAACCAGACGAGGAAGAACGCAAGGCCAACGATGCCAGCCCCGATCCCCCAGAAGATGAGCGGGAAGGTGCTTCGCACCACGAGCGAGAAGATGCCGAACACGATGAGGAAGACCCACCAGAGGATCCAGTAGACCAGGTAGTCGACCACAGCGTGCATCAGGTACTGGCTGAGCAGCCGGAAGTTGCCGAGCGGATCGAACGAGCTTTCCAGTTCCTTGTCATAGACGAGCCGGTTGCCCAGGTACTGGGCATTGGGCGTAGCCTGGCCGACCGCGGCGTCGGCCAGGTTCGAGGCATCCGCGCCAACCGGAACGGCGCTGACGGGAACGGCGGTAGCCGGCTGGCTGGTCGGCCAGTTGTCTCCGGCCCTTTGCGTTGGTATCTGCGTCGGCACCTGTATCGGCACCGGTGCCGCCACAGTGGCCTGGGTCTGCACCACAGGCTGCCCGCAAGTCCCGCAAAAGGCCTCGCCGGGCGCCACCGCGCCGCCGCAATTACCGCATGTCCCTGTCATGGAACCCCTTCCCCTCCGCTGCCCATGCAGCCCTAGGCCATGGCGAGAGGAAGCTCCGGCCCCCTGCATCATGAAGCACCGAGGCGCGACGCCAGCTTTGGGCAGCTAACCGCCATCCAGCTCAGCGGGCCAACCCAGCGGCAGAGCGCAGCCTCATTCCCCAGCCCTGATGAATAGGTAGATTATGCACCGATCGGCATAAGACGTCAACGGCTGACGATTTGGTAACTGATGCCGGCTCGTCGCCGGGCCAGCCCGTAGACTGCCGGCCGTAAGGATGGGGCGGGATGACGGCCAGTGAGTGAGTTTGGTGATGACCCAGGCACCTCTGCCGGAGCGGCTGACGGTGCGGCGGCCGAGGGTGCGGCGCCTGAGGATGCGGTGCCTGAGGGTGACAGTCCGGCGTCGGGCGAAGGGGTCGCCGAGGCGGGCGCCGGCCCTGGTGACCGCTCGCCCGCGAGCGAGCCAGGCGAGGCGGGGCCAGCTGAGCCCCCGCCGGCCGACCAGGACCTGGACGGGACCGGACCAGCCGACGGCACCGAGCAGGCCGATGGCGCCGGGCAGGCCGATGGCGCCGGGCAGGCCGACGGCGCCGAGCAGGCCGACGGCGAGCCAGCCGGCGCGATCGCGTCTGCCGATGGCGGCAAACCAGCCGACGCGGCAGTAGCCGCCGATTCCGCCAACGAGAATCCGGACCCTGCCGGGTCCGCAGGCAGCCCGCAGGCTGATCGGGGTGCGGGCGAGGCAGATTCTTCAGAGACAACGGATAGTGCAGATGAAGCGAGTCCCTCGAGCGAACCCGGCGAGGGTGGGCCGGCCCAGGCCGCCGAGTCGGACCCCGGGTCGGAAGCGCCCGCCGAGTCAACCCTGGACGGCGCCGAGCCACCCCCCGACCAAGAACCCAGCCCCGACGCCGAGCCACCCCCCGACCCCGAGCCCAGCATCGGCAGGCAAGAAGCCGAGGCTCGCGTCGCTGAGTTCGACGAGAATGCTGCCAACCATATTTTCAAGGATGCGCCGGGCCACTTGGCCCAGGACACGCCCGCCAATCGCGCGCTGTTGGATAGCACCGCGAACAACCCTGCTAACCTGCTGGGGACTGATCAGTGGGGAAGCCAATGGTACGCAGCGAATCAGCCTGACGGGAGCCAGGCCTGGGTGCGCGTTCAAAATGGTTTGATCAGAAGCGGCGGGGTGAATCCTTCGCCGGGAATATGGGATCCGAAGACAGGTTTGAGGCGTCCATGAGCCAGCACGAAGATCAAGAAATAATGCTCACGACCGAAGAAGCCTTCGCTGCGATGTTCGAGTTCCTGAATAGCTACTGGCGTGAGTTCAAGACCGCTAACGTGGCCGACGTGCTTAGTGATGCCCATCCTGCATATGGAGGACAGTCCTCTGATCCTGCGGTATGGGAGCAATGGCTTCAGGCCGTAGCAATAGTTCACGCAAGGACCACCGGTGGATCGTGAGAACTGGCCACATGTGGTCGGCCACTCCCCGCGGCTCGACGCGCTCAGGGATGCTGGCTGCTCACCGAGATGACCTCGCCGGTCAGGTACGACGCGTAGTCGCTGGCCAGGAAGACCATCACGGTGGCGACCTCCCACGGCTGCGCGGACCGACCGAATGCCTCGCGCGCGGCGAGCTCACCGAGCACGTCCTCGCTCATCACCTTGGACAAGAACGGGTGCATCGCCAGGCTCGGCGCCACCGCGTTGACCCGGATGCCATGCGCGGCCACGTCAAGAGCCGCGCACCTGGTCAATGCCATCACGCCCGCCTTGGCGGCGGCATAGTGCGCCTGCCCGGCCTGCGCCCGCCAGCCGAGCACGGACGCGTTGTTGACCACAGCTCCCCCGCCGCCCTGCGCGACTAGCTGCCGCAGCGCGGCCCGCGTGCAGCGCATCGTCCCTGTCAGCGTCACGTCGACCACGCGCGCCCACTGCTCGTCGGTCATCTCGAGCACCGACGCCGTGCCGCCAAGCCCGGCGTTGTTGATCATCACATCGATCCGGCCGAACCTCCGCGCCGCGCCGTCGATCAGCGCCTGGACCTGCGGCTCGCTGGTCACGTCGCAAGGCACCGACCAGACCCGGTCATCGCCATACCGCCCGGCGAGCTCGGACCTGACGCCGGCCAGCCGCCCCTGGTGGGCATCGCTGAGCGCGACGCTCGCGCCCTCGTCCAGGCACCGCCTGGCGACCGCGCCGCCGATCCCGGTACCGGCGGCCGCGGTGACGACCACGACCTTGCCGGCCAGCAGCTCGCGCCCAGGCGGCGGTCCGGCAGTCGCCGCTGGCCCGGACTCCGCGCCCACCACCATCGCGGGCCTCCTCCCATGTCGAGCGCCGACGGCAACCCGTCACGATCATTGTCGTCGGCGACCGCCGCGGGTCGCGAGGATTCTCATGCTCAGCAGGCTCCGTTAGGCTCGCCCTACCAAGCATTTGCTTGCCCGGAAGACTGCGCGACCGAGCGGAGGGCGAGAGCCTTGGCCGACACCATCCCGGCGGCGCTTCGGGCGGCGGCGCTTGAGTTTGGTGCGGTCACGGCGCTGGCCGAGCCCGGTGGGCCGCGGCTGACCTACCTGCAGGTACTCGATCTGGCGCGGGACGTCGCCCGCTCGCTGATCGCGAGCGGAATCGAGCCGGGTGACCGGGTAGCGATCTGGTCGCCGAACACCCATCACTGGGTGCTCGGCGCGCTCGGGTCGCTGTACGCGGGCGCGACGCTGGTCCCTGTCAACACCAGGTACACCGGGCCTGAGGCGCTCGACGTGATCGACCGGAGCGGTGCCAGGGCGCTACTGGTCGCTGGCGCCTTCCTCGGCACCGACCGCACGGCCGAGCTCGCGCGGGCGGCCGGCCAGGCCGACGCCGGGTTGCCTGAGCTGATCGTGACGATCCCCGTCGAGCCGGCCGATCCGGCAGCGGCCAGCAGCGCGGCGGCGGGCACGACGACCTGGGCGGAGTTCACCGCGCGGGCGGAGGCGGTCCGGGCGCCGGTCGCTGACGAGCGCGCCGCGGCGATCACGCCCGACGACCTGAGCGACATCTTGTTCACCTCGGGCACCACCGGGCGCAGCAAGGGCGCGATGTCCGCGCACCGCCAGTCGCTGGACGTCGCGCGCGCGTGGGCTACCTGCGCGGAGCTGACAAGCACCGACCGGTACTTGATCGTGAACCCGTTCTTCCACAGCTTCGGCTACAAGGCTGGCATCCTGGCCTGCCTGCTGACCGGGGCCACCATGGTCCCGCAACGGGTCTTCGACGCCGGCCAGGCCATCGGGCTGATCGAGTCGGAGCGGATCAGCGTGTTCCCGGGAGCGCCGACGATCTACACCACGATCCTCGACCATCCGGACCGGGCCGCCCATGACCTGTCGAGCTTGCGGCTGGCCGTCACGGGCGCGGCCGTCGTGCCGGTGGCGCTGGTCGAGCGGATGCGCGCCGAGCTGAGCTTCGACGTCGTGCTGACGGCATACGGCCTGACCGAGGCCGTAGTGGCCACGATGTGCAGGCCCGGTGACGACCCGCAGACCGTGGCGCGCACCTCCGGGCGCGCCACCGCCGGATTCGAGATCACGATCGCGACGCCTGACGGCCCCGCCCGGGGGGTTCCGGGGGGTCGTCCCCCCGGGCCAGCACAGTCCGGCGAGATCTTGCTGCGCGGGCCCAACGTGATGCTCGGCTACCTCGACGACCCGGAGGCAACCGCCGAGGCGATCGACCCCGACGGCTGGCTGCACACTGGTGACGTCGGCCATCTGGACGAACGCGGCTACCTCACGATCACCGACCGGCTCAAGGACATGTACATCTGCGGCGGGTTCAACGTGTACCCGGCCGAGGTCGAGCAGGTTCTCGCCAGGCTCGACGGGGTCGCCGAGTCCGCGGTGATCGGCGTGCCGGACGCACGGCTCGGCGAGGTCGGCAAGGCGTTCGTGGTGACCCGGCCGGGACACGACCTGGCGGAGGCCGACGTGCTGGCGTTCTGCCGGGAGCGGCTGGCCAACTACAAGGTGCCGCGGCAGGTCGAGTTCCGATCGCAGTTGCCGCGCAATCCGTCAGGCAAGACCCTGAAACGGCTGCTGAGGCAGGAGGCCCATGAGCGAGGATCAAGCGCGCGACGGCAGTAGCCCGGAGCAAGTCGTTAGCTATGAAAAGCGTGACCGCAGCGCGGTGATCACGCTGAACCGGCCGCGGTACCGGAACGCGCAGAATTCGGCCATGACCTACGCGCTGGACGCGGCCTTCACCCGCGCGGTCGACGACGACGAGGTCGCCGTCATCGTGCTGGCCGGCGCGGGCGAGCACTTCTGCGCCGGGCACGACATCGGTACGCCCGAGCGCGACATCGACGTGACGTTCGACCGCAAGGCCGTGATGTGGTGGGACCACGTGGGCAAGCCGGGCGCGGACAACCGGTAC
>JASIBM010000478.1 GCA_030045175.1 Streptosporangiaceae bacterium
GGGTAGCCGGGGACGGTGATCACGTACTCGAAGACGGCGTCCTCGGCGAGCAGGTCGAAGAAGTGGCCGGGTCCGGCCAGGCCGTCCAGTCCCTCCTCGATGATGCGGAAGAAGGGGTCCAGCGCAGCGAAGTCGTCAAGGTTGGCGATGGGCGTCTTCATGACGGCGATTGGCTTCCTTCCGTTACTTCCAGGCCGGGGCTGAGGACGAGCACCTGATCAGTATCTGTGATGTTCATGCCTTCATGGTGGAGCAGCGCTAGCCTTGGTGGCTCACAGAGCGCTTGAGCGGCCACACCCTGCCGCTCCCTCACTGGAGTCATGCGGATCCATTCCCGATTGACGATATGGGCATCTCGCCTGATACTTGTCGTGCCCAGTCGACCCCGTGGATGGGAACGATCATGCGGCCTTTTGGTCTGGTTGAATCTTGTCGGCTCGCAGCCGCGCTTGGATTGACCCTGACGGTGCTTTCGCTCACCGCGACCCCAGCATCGGCTGCCACGTGTAGCAGCGCTGCCCAGCCACCAGGCCATCGTATTTACGACGAGCTAAACGGCGTTGCCGTACTGTCGAGCTGTGACGCGTGGGCCGTCGGATGGATCGAAACGGCGCCGGATGACCTGCACACTCTTGCCGAGCACTGGAATGGAAAGTCGTGGACGCGCGTGCCCACGCCGAATCCCCCCGGCGCCGTCGTCAGCGAATTCTCGGGTATTTCCGCTAAGTCAGCTAAGAACATCTGGGCTGTCGGTTACGACTACAGCGCTAACGGACCGTATCTGACCTTGATCGAGCATTGGAATGGTTATTCGTGGCGCATGGTCCCCAGCCCCAGCCCCGGCACCGCCGCGGCGCTCAGCGCGGTCGCCGTCAGTTCGGGTGCCACAGCATGGGCTGTCGGCAGCTACTCGGGCACCTCTAACAGTGGCCTGACCTTGATCTTGCACTGGGATGGCTCTGCCTGGACGCAGGTGCCAAGCCCGAGTCCGGGCCTGCCCGCGGGCGCTAATCCCGCAGACAGCAGCCTGTCAGGCGTGGCCGTGGTATCCCCGACCAGTGCCTGGGCGGTAGGCGGCTACACCAAACCGCACAGCTATCTCTACCGCGTCCGGACCCTGATCTTGCACTGGAACGGGCGCAAGTGGAAGCAAGTGCCTAGTCCGAACGGACCCGTCTCCGGCTTTATCGGCAATTATCTCTCCGGAATCTCCGCTCGGGCCGGTAATGCCTGGGCAGTCGGCGGCTACGGGAACGGGATGGGGCCAAGAACCCTGACCCTGCACTGGAACGGCCGGGAGTGGACCAGGGTGCCAAGCCCGGACCCGGCAGCTGCCGGATCGCCAGAGGGCCTGCTCGCCGTGACGGTCACGTCGATATCTGGCGCCTGGGCAGTAGGCTACACGGGCGGGCACACGTTGCTGCTGCACTGGAATGGCCAGAGGTGGCGGTGGCTGGCCAGCCCGGACCCAGGCAGGAGAACGAGCTACAACTACGAGCTAGCCGCCGTCGCTGGCACCTCATGCGGGAATCTGTGGGCCGTCGGTGATTATTCTGGCAACGACACGACCGGCGGCCTGGTGACCCGCTCCATCACCGTCCGCTGCTGATGCCCAACGCCGCCCGTGCAAGGCAGGAACAGCCGAACCAGCTGCGCGGCGTGACCGACTGGTGGATGCGATGATCCCTGGAGAGCCGAGCGCGCTGGTGCTGACGGCGCTGCCGGTCGAGATGGCCGCGGTGCTAGCCCGGCTGAGCGCGAGCCGGTCTAGCGCGATGGTAGGCCCGGTGCTGTGCGAGCTCGGCCATTTCACCGCGTCAGGCGGGCGGTCGTGGCGGGTGGCGGTCGCCGAGCTCGGGCCCGGTACCGTGGACACGGCCGCGGCCGCGGCGACCCTGGCCGCTCACTTCCAGCCCGACGTGCTGATGTTCACCGGGATAGCCGGAGCGCTCAGCGACGACCTCGCGATCGGGGACGTGGTGGCCGGCACCGAGGTCGCCTGGACCGAGCGCGGTAAATGGTCACCTGGCGGCTACCAGGCCCGGATACGGACAGTCAGCCTGTCCGCTCCGCTGAGTCAGCTATCCCGCAAGATCGCGCGGGAGGGGAGCTGGACTGGCCGGCTCGCCCAGCCGCGGCCGGGTGCCAAGGCGGTGGTGGGCCAGATCGCCTGCGGCGAGAAGGTGGTCGCCGATACGGAGTACCGGGCCTGGCTGCGGGCAGCCTTCTCCGATGCTGTCGCGGTCGAGAATGAGGGCTTCGCGCTGGCCCGGGCTGGCGAGGCGTACGCCGAGGGTCAGCGGTACGTGGTACGCGGGATCTCCGACTACGCCGACGGCGTCAAGTCCGACGACGGCCACGCCGCCGCGGCCGACGCCGCCGCCGCGTTCGCCTTCGAGCTCCTGGATACCTACGGCGCGCAGGTTCGCGCAGGTAGGCCGCCTGTGCTGTACCCGCAATCCGATGACGCTCAGTTGTCCGACATCGCCGAGCACTCTCCGCCAGCGGCGCCGGCAAGGATGGCGGCCCGGCACGCCGGCCAAGGCGACAAGCTCTGCGCCGCGCATCGCTACCGGGAGGCCGAAGCCGAATACCGGACCGCGATCGCAGTCGACCCGCGGCTGGCCAGGGCGCACGCCGGGCTTGGCCGCGCGCTGCACATGCGGCTGGCGTATGCCGAAGCCGAGGTGGCCAGCCGGGATGCCGTCCGGCTTGACCCCGGCTGTGCCATCGCGCACGCCAACCTCGGCCGAACCCTGGCCAACCTGGGCCGCTGCGCCGAGGCCGAGTCTGAGTGCCAGGCAGCGATCAGCATCGACCCCGGCTGTGCCATCGCGCACGCCAACCTCGGCCGCGTGCTCGGCGACCTGGCCAGGTACCCGGAAGCCGAGGCGGCTTGCCGTGCGGCGATCCGGCTTGACCCCATGCTCGCGGCGGCCTACTCCGATCTCGGTGACGTGCTGTACCGGCAGCGGCGATACACCGCCGCGGAAGCCGCCTACCGCCAGGCGGCCCATCTGGACGAGTGCGATCCATACGCACGCGAAGGACTCGGCGAGGCCCTGTCCCGCCAGGGACAGTACGCCGAGGCGGCGGCCGCTTACCGTGCGGCGCTGCGCGTGGACCCGGGCAACGAGCATGCGCGCGATGCGCTGGCCAACGTGCTGGTCCTGCAGGAAGGGCAAGGGACACAAGATCAGGGATGAACGGCAGCCTGCGCGGTGATGCTCACTTGCGCACGCATCCCCTTTCCTCTCGAATCAAGATTTCGTCGGTCGTGGTGTACGCCTGAATGGCATGCTGAGTCTCCGCCGCCGCTGCCCGGACCTGGCCTAGCCGCAGGTCAGCGGTGATGGTGACGAGATCTGTCATGGCCGCGACGTAACTGGGCC
>JASIBM010000479.1 GCA_030045175.1 Streptosporangiaceae bacterium
AAGAAGAAGAACGAGGCGATCAGGTACAGGTGCCCGATGATCTTGTGGTCGGTCGAGGACAGCCAGTCGGCGAGCACCGAGCCCTTGCTGTACCGAGTAGTAGCGGCGCCCGGTGCGTACTCGGTGGGACTAGCGGCGGTCATCTGACACCCCCCGGTGTGGTCTGCTGGGCCTGCTGCTTGTGGATCCACGCGGTGAACTGGGCAGGCGTGACGATCTTGATGCGGAAGAGCATACGGCTGTGGTAGACCCCGCAGAGCTCCGTGCAGTTGCCGATCCACGAGCCGGTCGCGATCGGGGTGACCGCGAACCTGTTGGTGAAGTCGGGTATGACATCTCGCTTGAACTCAAAGGGCGGGACCCAGAACGAGTGGATCACGTCGATCGACGTGAGGTTGAACTCAACGGTCTCGTGCTCGGGTATCACGAGCAAGGGCAGGTGCTGCTGGTTCATTGGCAGTCCGGGCTGCCACATCTGGCCGACCTCGGTGACGACCGGGTACCCGAGCGAGGAGTTCGGGGTCTTGTAGTGCGGGTACTGGAACTGCCAGGTCCACTGCATCCCGATCACGTTGACCGTGAGATCGGGATGAGCGGGGAGCCTGGTGATGTAGTCCTCATCCCTGGCGGTGAAGTAGAACATCACGCCAACCATGATGAAGGGGAGCACCGTGTACAAGATCTCGATGGGCAAGTTGTAGCGGACCTGGCGCGGTAGCTGGTCACCGCGCTTGCGGTGGAAGATGATCGCCCACAAGATGCCGCCCCAGACCACGATGCCGACGCACCAGGCCGCGATCCACGAGCCTTGCCACATGGCCAAGGTCACTTGGCCCTGCTTGGTGACTGGCACCGGCATCCCAAGCCTGGTGAACGCCGTGGACTGGCAGCCAGTGGTGACGATGGCGAGGCAGGCAAGCAGCACGGCGCGTATCAGCCAGCGCCGTGGCTGTCCCTTTCGTCCCTCGCGACGCGGGGCAGTACGGATGGGACTCACTATCTGCCTTTCAAGTGCCTGCTGGGGGCCATACCCACTCAGAGACCATACGGCGGCCTTCCAGACCGAGCCCAGTCTCCTGTCCTACAGCCTGTCGTGCAAACAGTACAACGCAGCCAGCTCACCTCATCAGGTACCCCCGGCCAGAAGACGGCGCCCGCTGCTCGCGAGGGTCGCGAGGCGACCGTGGCTGGGCCTGAGCCACCAGCCAGCCGCTCGCATAGGGTCAAGGACGTGCCGTACTTCGACGCCGCCTCTGCCGAGCCGGTGGTCCCGGCTGCCAGGGCGGCGCTGCTCGCCGCCCTGGATGAGGGCTGGGCCGACCCCACCCGGCTGCATCGCGAGGGGCGCCGGGCCCGGCTGCTGCTCGACCAGGCCCGCGAGCGGGTGGCCGGCGTGCTGCGCTGCCACGCGGACGAGGTGGCGTTCACCGGCTCGGGCACGCAGGCCGTGCACCTCGGCGTGCTCGGGGCCGTGCAGGCTCGCCGGTCGGCGACCCGCGGGCCAGGTCACATCGTGGTCAGCGCCGTCGAGCACTCCAGCGTGCTTAACGCGGCAGCGAGCGCCGAGCAAGCGGGCAGCGCGGTCACGATCGCCGCGGTAGGGCCCGACGGCCGGGTGGACGTGGCCGGCTTCACCGCGGCGCTGGGCCGCGAGCGCACCGTGCTCGCCTGCCTGCAATCGGCCAACCACGAGGTCGGGACCGTGCAGCCGGTGGCGGAGATAGCCGCCGCTTGCGAGGTGGCGCGAGTGCCGCTGTTCGTCGACGCGGCGGCTTCCGTCGGGCGGCTCCCGCCGCCGGACGGGTGGTCGGTGCTCGCCGCGAGCGGGCACAAGTGGGGAGGTCCGCCCGGCGTCGGCGTCCTCGCGGTCCGCAGGTCGGTCCGCTGGCGGTCGCCGACGCCCGACGATACCCGCGAGGCGCACCGGGTACCAGGTTTTCCCAACCTGCCCGCGATCGCGGCGGCCGCGGCGGCGCTCGAGGCATTCGAGGCCGACCGCGCGGCCGACGCCGCGCTCGCGCTGCTGATCAGCCAGATCTCCGATCGTGTCGGCGCGCTGGTGCCCGACTGCGTGGTGCACGGCGACCGTTCGCCCGCGTTGCCGCACATCGTCAGCTTCTCCTGCCTCTACGTTGACGGCGAGGCGCTCGCGACCGAGCTTGACAAGGCCGGCTTCTCCGTCTCGTCGGGCAGCGCGTGCGCGTCTGGCACTGGGCAGCCCAGCCACGTGCTCGCCGCGATGGGGGCCATCACTCACGGCAACATCCGCGTCTCGCTGCCGCGCGGCACCACCCAAGAGTCGGTGACCGCCTTCCTCGCCGCCCTGCCTCCCATCGTCGCCAGGCTGCGGGGCACTCGGCCGGAGATTCCGGCCGAGGTTGGGACGTAAGCTTCATACGTGATCGGAGGCGATCAGTGACTCCCCCACCCCACGCGGACGCGCCAGACGCCGCTCAGGCTCCGGCGCTCAGGATTGACGCGATCGGCAAGAAGTGCCCGCTGCCGATCATCATGCTGGCGCGGCGGATAGGCGAAGTTCCCGTCGGTAGCCTGATCGAGGTGGTAGCCGATGACCCCGCCGCCAAGGCGGACGTGCCAGCCTGGTGCCGCCTCAAGTCACACGAGTTCGTCCTGGCGACCGAGGTCACCGCTGGCACCGCCGGCTGGGCCTTCCTGGTGCGCCGCAGCTACTTACCCCTGGCGGCCCGACCATGATCGTGGTCTATCTTCAGCTGCCACAACTGACAGGCGACCCCGATCATGAACTCCGGCCCTCGTGCTGACCGTCGACTGGGGTGAACCGGCCGAGAAAACGCTGATCTGCTTCCCACCATGGGCGCTGCGCGGCCTCCGGCCGCGCGGCGCCGGACGTGGCCGCCTCGGACGTGACCGCCTCGGACGTGACCGCCTCGGACGCCGCCATTTCGGACGCGGGCGCGCCGATCGCCGCCTCCCGGGCGTCGAGCTCGGCGTCGATCTCCCGAGCCTGCGTCTCATCCTCGCGAATCATCGCGATCAGCACCGCGGCGAGGAAGGGCAAGCCGACGAGATCGCCGAGGATCCACAGCGCGCCGCCGCCGATCACCTGATCAGATGCCAGCGACGGACCCCACGGCAGCGCGAGATGGTGGTAATAGGCTCCCGCGATCAGATGGTGGTCGGCGATGACCGAGATCCCGAGCGCGGCATCACCGACCACCTCGGCCGCGGTTACCCAGAGCGCTACCAGGTAGGGGAACTCCCTTGGCACCGGATCTGCTCGCAGCAGCGTCCAGAAAAAGATCAGGCCGGGCAGCACCAGTGCGGCGTAGGTGAGCTCGCGGGCGGCCAGGTTGTGGAAGCCGGCCGAGTACCAGTTCGTGAAGTAAAGCAGGAACGGCGTCAGCACCAAGATCATCGCGGTGATCGCGGGGAATGTCAGCACGCGGGCCACCCGGCCGGTCGCCGCCGCCTCCAGGCGAGGGCCCAGGCGCGGCGCTGACGCGATCACCAGCGACAGCGGCCTGCCGAGCGCGAGGAAGAGCGGCACGGCCAGCAGCAGGATGACCGTCTGGACGGCCCGGATGTAGAACAGCACTGGCCAGTACACAGCCAGGAACGAGTTCGTGGCGACCATGGCCAGGCCGATCCCGCCCGCGCAGAACGCGACGACGCGCCCGGCCGGCCACAGGCCCCCGGCGCGGCGCACCCTGGCAACGCCGGCCAGGTAGGCCACGCCAAGTACGAGCAGCACGGCCAGCGCCCACGGATCGGCCGTCCACTCGCTCAGCGCGCGCACCGGCGTCAGCTCGGGCGGGCCGTGGTAACCAGCGGCAAGTCCATCGACCACGGCCTCACGCTACCAATAGCCGGACGCCGCGCCGCCACCACCACGCACTGCCCGCGGCACACCGAACATTTGACACAATAGCCACGTGACCCACGCGTTCGTGTTCAGCTTCAGCCGCCTGCACCATGTCCAGCTCGCGATCCCGGCCGACGGCGAGGAGGCCGGCCGCAAGTTCTGGGGTGAGACGCTCGGCATGGCCGAGATGCTCAAGCCGCCCGAACTCGCCGCCCGCGGTGGCTGCTGGTTCGACGGCGGCGGCATCGAGGTCCATCTCGGCGTCGAGCCAGACTTCTCCCCCAGCCACAAGGCCCATCCGGGCATACTCGTCACCGGACTACACGACCTGGCCGCCCAGCTCGAGGCGGCCGGGACGACGGTCACCTGGGACGCCCTGATGCCGGGTTATGACCGGTTCTACGCGAACGACCCGTTCGGCAACCGGCTTGAGTTCCTCGAGCCCAGGCGCAGGTCCTGACCCGTCCCGGCGCCCAGCGGTTCAGATGTAGTGCCTCGCGATCTCGGCGGCCGCCTGGTCGCCGTAGGCTGCGGCGAACCGCGCGGTTAGCGGTTCCGGGTGGAGCTGATACTCCTGAGTTCCCGTGGTCTCGAGCGCGTAGGCGGCGATGAGGTTGCCAAGCTGCGCGGCCCGCTCGAGGCCAAGGCCCCACGAGATCGCCGCCAGGAATCCGGCGCGGAACGCGTCCCCGGCCCCGGTCGGCTCCATCGGCCGCACCCCTGGCACGGCGGGCACGAGGATCGGCGGGTGCCCGGCCCGGTCCACCCGCGCGCCGCGGCCACCGAGCGTGGTCACCCTGACGCCGACCCGGTCGTCGAGATCGGCCGCGACCCAGCCGGTCTTGTGCTCGGTCAAGGTGGACTCGTACTCGTTGCAGAACAAGTACTCCGCGCCAGATAGCAGCGACTTGATCTGCTCGCCGTCCAGCCTGGCCAGCTGCCAGGACGTGTCAGCGGCGAACGGGATCTGGCTCGCCACGCAGGTCTTGGTGAACGCGAGCATCGCGTCGGGGTCGCTCGCGCCGATGAGCACGAGATCAACCTGGCCGGCGAGCTCGGCCAGGTCGATCTCCCTGTCCTCCGTCATCGCCCCCGGATAGAACGAGGCGATCTGATTCATGTCCACGTCCGTGGTGCCGATGAACCTGGCCGTGTGGTGCACCGTGGACTCGCGCACGCCGCTCGTGTCCACGCCGTGCCGTTCGAGCCAGTCCCGGTAGCCGGCGAAGTCGGCGCCCACCGTCCCGACCAGCAGCGGGCTAAGGCCCAGGCTGCCCATGCCGAACGCGATGTTCGCCGCCACCCCGCCACGCCTGATCACCAGCGAGTCGACCAGGAACGACAACGCGATCTTGTCGAGCTTGTCAGGCACAAGCTGATCGACGAACCTTGCGGGAAACGTCATCAAATGGTCGGTCGCTATTGACCCGGTAATCGCAATGCGCACTGGGTCAGGGTACAGCCGCGCAGGACCTCATCGGCGAGCCGGCCACCGGCACGCCCGCGCAAGTCAGTGGAAGGAGTCTCCGCAGGCGCACGAGCCGGTCGCGTTCGGGTTGTCGATGGTGAAACCCTGCTTCTCGATCGTGTCGACGAAGTCGATCGTGGCGCCCGCCAGGTACGGCCCGCTCATCTTGTCGGTGACCACCTCCACGCCATCGAACGTGCTGACGATGTCGCCATCGATCTGACGCTCGTCGAAGTAGAGCTGGTAGCGCAGGCCAGAACAGCCGCCCGGCTGCACGGCGATCCGCAGCCGAAGGTCATCGCGGCCCTCTTGCGCGAGCAGGCTGCTGACCTTGGCAGCCGCGACCTCGGTCAGTATGACGCCTTCAGCCGTCACATCGTTCTGCACTGTCATCTGCCTGGCTCCTGCGGGTCGTCCCTCGGCCGCGCTCCGCGCACGGCTCAGCCTTCCATCTGTCCTAACGATATGCCCACCGCGCTCATTCCGCTGCGCGGGAAGACCCGCGCGAGCTAGCCAGCGGCGAGACTGCGCGAGCGAGCCGCAGGCGAGCCGAGCTACCAAGACCCGTGTGAACATCTGGCCAACGGCGGGCATACGCGGTGTGGTATCGTCAGTTCGACGATAAGTCCTGTGGATCGGGGGTCGACAATGTCTAGCACTCTCACCCCACCGGCCGACCGGCTCACCGAACCCGCGAGCCCCCTACTTCAGCTGCCACTGCTCGTGCTCGGCGCGAGCGCGGATCGCAACACCGAGAAGGGCGTGTCCTGTCCCGGCGAGCTACCCCCGCCGTCCGATCCCGACCTGGTGCGACGGGCCGAGCGAGCCCGCGCCACCCTGGGCGACCGCGCGTTCGTGCTCGGCCACCACTACCAGCGCGACGAGGTGATCAGGTTCGCCGACGTGACCGGCGACTCGTTCAAGCTGGCGCGTGACGCCGCGGCCCGGCCCTCGGCCGAGTTCGTGATCTTCTGCGGCGTGCACTTCATGGCCGAGTCAGCCGACATGCTGACCTCGCCCTCGCAGCGGGTCATCTTGCCCGATCTCGCGGCCGGCTGCTCGATGGCTGACATGGCCACGTTCACTCAGGTCGAGGAGTGCTGGGAGACGCTGGAGGACCTCGGCTTCGCCGACGAGGTGGTGCCGGTCACTTACATGAACTCATCGGCCGACATCAAGGCGTTCACCGGCAGGCATGGCGGCACTGTCTGCACGTCATCGAACGCCAAGCGGGCCCTGACCTGGGCGCTAGCCAAGGGCAGCAAGGTCTTGTTCCTGCCCGACCAGCACCTGGGCCGGAACACGGCAGTGCTTGAGCTCGGGATACCCGCGGCCGATTGCGTGGTCTGGGACCCGCGCAAGCCAGGTGGCGGCCTCGCGCACGAGGACCTGGACCGGGCGACCATGATCTTGTGGCGCGGCCACTGCTCGGTGCACGCGAGGTTCAGCGCGCGCAACGTCGCCGATGTGCGCCAGCGGATACCCGGCGTCCAGGTGCTCGTGCACCCCGAGTGCAATCATGACGTCGTGCTCGCCGCCGACCAGATCGGCTCCACCGAGAAGATCATCGCGACCATCGAGCAGGCACCACCCGGCTCCGCGTGGGCCGTGGGCACCGAGCTCAACCTGGTGCAACGGCTAGCCGCCAGGCACCAGGACAAGACCGTGGTCTTCTTGGACAAGACCGTCTGCTACTGCTCCACGATGAACAGGATCGACCTGCCGCACCTGGTCTGGGCGATGGAGTCGCTGCTGGCTGGCCACGTCGTGAACCAGATCACGGTCGATCCGCTGACCGCCGCGCAGGCCAGGTCCGCCCT
>JASIBM010000480.1 GCA_030045175.1 Streptosporangiaceae bacterium
GCCTGGGCGATGAACGAGATCATGGATGGCGCCGCCACGCCCTCGCAGATCGCGGGCTTCGGCATCGCCCTGCGCATGAAGGGGGAGACAGCCGGCGAGGTGAGCGGCTTGGCCAGCGCCATGCTCGCGCACGCGGCGCCGGTCAGCATCCCGGGCCGGCTGACCGATCTGGTCGGCACCGGCGGCGACCGGGCGCATACCGTGAACATCTCGACCATGGGCACGATCATCGCCGCGGCCGCCGGAGCGCGCATGGTCAAGCACGGGAACCGCGCGGCGTCGTCGCAGTGCGGTACGGCCGACGTGCTCGAGGCGCTCGGCGTCGTGATCGACCTGCCGCCGTCGCAGACCGAGAAGCTGGCCGAGGAGACCGGGGTGGTCTTCCTGTTCGCCCCGCTCTATCATCCGGCCCTGCGCCATGCTGCGATCCCGCGCCGTGAGCTCGGCGTGCCGACCGTGTTCAACTTCCTCGGGCCGGTCGCGAACCCGGCCAGGCCGCAGGCCCAGGCGGTCGGCGTGGCCGATCCGCGCATGGGCGCGGTGCTGGCGGGCGTGCTGGCCGGGCGTGGCTGCTCGGCGCTGGTGTTTCACGGCGACGACGGGCTCGACGAGCTGACCACAACCGGTCCTTCCACGGTCTGGCTGGCGCGGGCGGGCGGGGTCGAGCAGCTCAGGCTCGACCCGGCGGAGCTCGGAATACCTCGATGCAGGCCCGATGACCTGCGCGGCGGTGATCCGGCGTCGAACGCCGCCGTGGTTCGTTCTGTGCTCGCAGGCCAGCGCGGCCCGGTGCGCGAGACCGTCCTGCTCAACAGCGCAGCGGCGCTGGTCGCCGACGCGGGGGTGCCCGAGCCAGCGGACTTGCCGCAGGCCCTGGCCCAGGCCTACGCCAGGGCGGCTGCGGCGGTCGACTCGGGAGCGGCGGCGGCACTGCTCGATCGCTGGGCGCAGGCTAGCCAGCGCCTCGCTAAAGCCGGGTCGCCATGATCACGGTTGATTTACCGGCCTATACAACGGCAGCCCACCGTGATCACGGTGTCAGGCGGAGTCTGGGTAGCCGAGCGCGAAGGCGGCTTCGAGGTCGTGCCGCGAGTACGTGCGGAACGCGATGTGCGTCTCGGTGTGCGTGACGCCGGGAACGCGGTTGACCTTCCCCGGTATGACGTCGCCGAGCTCGTCGTGATCGCGCACCCGGACCATCGCGACCAGGTCGAACTCCCCTGTGACCGAGTAAACCTCGCTGACCTGCTCGATCTGGGCGATGGCCTGCGCCGTCTCGGGGATGTGCGTGACCTCGGCCTTGATCAGAACGATCGCCGTGACCATAGCCATAGCCGCCTCCTGCTCGTCGGGAGCCCGCGCCCCGGCCGCGGCGTCATCGTAGCGGCTCGCCGTCTGGCTCGCTCGCGCCGGGTTTCCCGCTTGGCACCAGGCTCCGCCAGCAGCGCGACCAGGCCGGCCAGCACATCCAGCGTCGCCCTGGCGTCGGCGAGCGCGCGGTGGCACGGACCCGTCGTCGCGGCGAAGTGGCTGGCGAGCGTCGACAGCTTGTGATCGGGCACGTCGCCTGGGCCGAGCACCATCCGCGACAGCACCGCGGTGTCGACGACGGCCCTGGGCGGCCAGGTCACTCCGCACGCATGGCAGGCCGCGGTCAGGAAGCCGATGTCGAAAGGCGCGTTGTGCGCGGCCATGACGCTGCCGTCGGCGAACTCGAGGAACTTGGGCAGCGCCTCGCTGATCATGGGAGCGTCGCGCACCATGGCGTCGGTGATGCCGGTGAGCTCGGTGATGTGCCCGGGGATGGGAACGCCAGGATTGACCAGCGTGGAGAACTCGGCGATCGGCTGGCTGGCGCTCAGCCTGACAGCGCCGATCTCGGTGATCTTCGCGTGGTCGTCCAGCCAGCCGGTGGTCTCGACGTCGACGACGACAAGGTCGGCACCGCGCAGCAGCCTCGCGGCGTGCAGTTCCGCTGGCGGCCGCTTGGCCAGCGGCTTGCGGCGGGGCAGGAGGCGGGTGGTCACGGGACCACGTTAGGGCCGGGCACCGACACTGGCCGGCCGCTAGCGCCCAGCCACGCCGGCCACGCGCGGTCGCGCAAGGTGCGACGAGTGCGAGCGAAGTGGTTGAATGCGTTGCGGAGCTTTACTACTGTGGCCGGGTGCTAGCTCGGCGGGAATGGTCGCAGCGGAAGCGTCGCAGCATGGCCAGCCGCACTGCGGTCAGCAGCGGCACGGCCAGCAGTGGCACGGTCAGTAGGGGCACGGCCAGCAGTGGCACCGGACGTGCTTGGCTCGGCACCGCCACCACGGTCGCCTCGGCCTGCGTGCTTGGCCTGACAGCGCTGGTAGCGCTCGGCGGATCGGCCGCCGCCGTGCCCATGCCGACCGTGGCGCAGGTGCAGCACAAGCTCGCCAAGATAAACGCGAAGGTCGCCAAGCTTGGCCAGCAGTATGACCAGGTGCTCTCCCAGCTTTCCCAGTCCAATCAGCGCTTGGCGTTCTTGAACAAGCAGACAGTCAGGTACCGTGCTCACTTCGAGGCGATGCAGCGGCAGGTCGGCAGGCTTGCCACCGTCGCGTTCGAAGAAGGCGATGCGACCTCGCCTGTCGCCCTGCTGACCTCGAGCTCGCCGCAGCAGGTGCTCGATCAGTCGGCCATCTTGAGCGAGATCTCGTCCACTGACGACTCTCAGATCAGCCAGTACCTGGCCGCCAGCCGCCAGCTGGTGTGGGCACAGCGGGTGATCAAGACGGAGCTCGCGCAGATCGGCCAGCTCAAGCGCTCGCTGCACAAGCGGCTCGCCGTCCTCAAGTCGCTCCAGGCGACCGAGCAGAACCTGCTCGACGAGCTGTCACCGGCTCAGCGGGCCGGCCTCGGCCCCGGTGGTGGCACCGGCGGTACCTACAAGGGAACGACCAAGACCCAGGCAGGCAAGGCGGTGTGGTACGCCTACCAGCAGCTCGGCTGCCCCTACTACTACGGCGGCACCGGCCCGTGCCGCGATCCCGGTTTCGACTGCTCGGGCCTGATGATGGCCGCCTGGGGCTACGCGGGGGTCACGATCCCGAGGGTCAGCTATGACCAGATGAGCGAGCTCCCCCCGGTTACGCTGGCACCGGGGGATCCGGAGAAGTACCTTGAGCCAGGCGACATACTCGGCTTCAATGGCAACTCGCACGTGGGTATGTACGTCGGCGGAGGTTACCTGATCGACGCCCCGGTTCCAGGGGAGTACGTCGAGAAGGTCGCGCTGGCTGGCTGGTACCTGGAGTACCTGGACGGAGCGGTCCGGCCATAGGGCCGGATGTGCTGGGAGAGACAGTCTTGCCGAGGGTCCTGATCGTCACCAACGACTTCCCGCCGCGCAGCGGCGGGATCCAGTCGTTCGTGCACGCGCTGGCGACCAGGTTGCCCGCTGGCACCGTGGTTGTGTACGCGCCGGACTGGCCTGGCGCGGCCGAGTTTGACGCGAGGCAGCCGTTCCCTGTGATAAGGCACCCGCGCTCGCTGATGTTGCCACTGCCTGGCACGGCGCGACGGGCCAAGGGCCTGCTCGCCGAGTACGACTGCGACACCGTGGTGTTCGGCGCGGCGGCGCCGCTCGGCCTGCTCGCGCCCGCGCTGCGACGGGCTGGTGCCAGCCGCGTGATCGCGTTGACCCATGGTCACGAGGCCGGCTGGGCAGCCTTGCCTGGCGCCAGGGGCTTGTTGCGAAAAATAGGCGAGTATTGCGATGTAGTGACCTACCTGGGGGAGTACTTCCGGATCAGGCTGGCCAGGGCGATGTCACCGCCCGCGGCGGCCAGGATGGTCCGGCTGGCACCAGGGGTGGATACCGAGACGTTCCGCCCTGGGGCGGGTGGCGCCGCGGTCAGGCAGCGGCTCGGGATCGAGCCGGGGGTGCCTGTCGTCGTGTGCGTGTCGCGGATGGTGCCGCGCAAGGGCCAGGACACGCTGATCAGGGCGTGGCCGCGGGTTCTCGCCGGGTTGGCTGGCACCGGGTTGGCTGGCACCGGGTTGGCGAGTGCTGGGCGCCCGGTGCTGATGCTCGTCGGTGCTGGCCCGTACGGGCCAGCGCTGCGGCGGCTCGTACGGCGCTGTGGCGTGACAGGCTCCGTGGTGTTCGCCGGGCAGGTGCCCTGGGCGGAGCTGCCCGCCTACTACGACGCGGGCACGGTGTTCGCGATGCCGTGCCGGACCAGGCGGCTTGGCCTGGACGTCGAGGGCCTCGGCATCGTGTACCTGGAGGCCTCCGCGACGGGATTGCCGGTGATCGGCGGGGACTCAGGCGGCGCGCCCGACGCCATCTTGCCTGGGGAGACCGGGTACGTGGTCGGCGGCGATGACGCATCCGAGCTGGCCAGCCGGCTGATCCAGTTGCTCAGCGACCCCGTCGGAGCCGCTGACATGGGGGCGAAGGGCCTGGCCTGGGTGGACAGGGACTGGCGGTGGGACCTCGTGGCGCGGCGCTTCGCCGAGATCCTGGCCCGGCCGGCGACCGAGTCAGGGGCCGTCAGATCAAGATCACAAGAGCCTCAGGCGTAGAGCGCCTCGATCTCGGCGGCGAAGTCGCTGGCCACGATGGTCCTGCGGACCTTCAGCGAAGGCGTCAGGTGACCGCTCGCCTCGGTGAAGTCGGTGCCCAGAATGGTGAACTTTCGTATCGACTCGGCCCTGGACACCGCCTGGTTGGCCTCGTCCACCGCCGCTTGGATCTCGCGGACCAGGTCGGCGTCGGTCGCGAGCTGGTCGACGGTGGCATCGGCTGGCTTGCCGTGCTGGCGCTTCCAGTGCTCGAGGCCCTCGGCGTCGAGCGTGATCAGGCAGGCGATGAACGGGCGGTTATCCCCGACCACGATGCACTGGCTGATGAGCGGGTGAGCCCTCAGCCTGTCCTCGAGCACGGCGGGGGCCACGTTCTTGCCGCCCGCGGTCACGATGAGCTCCTTCTTCCTGCCAGTCACGCTGAGGAATCCCTCGTCGTCCAGCTCGCCGATGTCACCGGAATGCAGCCAGCCGTCCGCGTCGAGTACCTCCGCGGTCGCCTCGGGGTTGCGCCAGTAGCCGCGGAACACGATCGGGCCGGCGATCAAGATCTCGCCGTCGTCTGCGATCCGAACGCGCACGCCAGGAAGCGGCTGGCCGACCGTGCCGATCTTGTTGCGGGACGGCCGGTTCACGACGGCGGCGGCTGATGTCTCGGTGAGGCCATAGCCCTCGAGCACGGTGATCCCGGCACCGCGGAAGAAGTGCCCGAGCCGCTCGCCGAGCGGCGCGCCGCCCGATATGGCGTACCTGACGTTGCCGCCGATCGCCGCGCGGAGCCTGCCGTAGACCAGGCGGTCGAACACGGCGTGCCTGAGCTGCAGGCCCGCGCCGACCGAGCCCGGCAGTGCCTGGCTGTAGGCGATCGCGGTGCGCGCGGCCGCGCTGAAGATCTTGTCCTTCGCCGTGCTCGCTGACGCTTGCTGCCTGGCCGCGTTGTACACCTTCTCGAACACGCGCGGCACCGCGAGCAAGAACGTCGGCTTGGCCTCCGGCAGGCCCGCGGCCACCGTCGACGCGTCCGGCCAGTGCTGCAGTATGGCGCCAGACTCCAGGCAGCCAACCTCGATGATCCTGGCGAAGGAGTGGGCGAGCGGCAAGAAGAGCAGCGTCGAGCTGCCCGCGATGTCGAACAGGTCGACCAGGGCGCCTTCGACGGCGTTGCGCACGCCGGACAGCAGGTTCCTGTGGGTCAGCTCGCAGCCCTTCGGGCGGCCGGTCGTGCCCGAGGTGTAGATGATCGTGGCCAGGTCGTCCGCCGTCCTGGCGGCCATCCGCTCCCGCAGCTCATCGTCGGAGACTGTGCCGCTTGCGGCGCTCGTGCCGTTGGCGCCCGCCGTGGCCGCCGTGCCACGGGCCAGCTCGTCGAGCTGGTCGAGCAGCCATACCCGCTCACGGCCCGGCAGCGCGGAGCTGACGGCCGCGATGGTCGCGGCGTGCGCCTGGGTCTCGGCGAAGACGGCGGTCGCGCCCGAGTCGGACAAGATCCACTCGACCTGCTGAGCCGACGATGTCTCATACACGGGAACGCAGACCGCTCCGATGGTCAAGACGGCGTAGTCGATCAACGTCCAGGCGTAACTGGTGCGCGCCATCAGCCCGACCCGGTCACCGGAGCCGATGCCCGCTCCCATCAGCGCCTTGGCCAGGGCGCTGACCTCGGTGGCGAACTGGCGCGCCGTGACGTCGTCCCAGCCCCCTGCGGCGGTTCGCCTGCGGAGCATGATCTGCGCTGGCGAGGCATTCGCGCGGTCGAAGACGACGTCGGTCACCGTGGCGGTGGCCGCCACCTCAGTCAGCGCTGGGATACCGAATTCGCGCATATCTTCCCGCTCGCCTCCGGGCGCCTTTTAAGGCGCCGCCTTCCCTCGTCGCCAACCCCGCTCCTCGGTCAGCGCGGCGCCGGCGCCCTTCGGCTCGCTCGCGCGCGCTCGCCTTTGGCTCGCTCGCGCAGGCTTCCCGTTTGCCTCCGGGGCTGACTCTGATCTTCGCACGGCTAGCTGACCCGACGAGGATCTGCATAGGGTTGGCCAATGCGGGTCCACGTGGTAAGCGACGTGCACGGCAGGGCGGACGCGCTGCGCCGGGCAGGCGTCGGCGCCGACGCCGTGATCTGCCTCGGTGACCTTTTGCTGTTCCTTGACTACGCCGACCATTCCCGCGGGATCTTCGCCGACCTGTTCGGCGCCGACGCGGCCAGGGAGGTCATCGAGTTGCGCACGGCGCAGCGATTCGACGCGGCGCGGGAGTACTCGGCCCGGCTGTGGGCGTCGCTGCCGGAGGATCCAAGGGCCGTGATCAACGCCGCCGTGTCCGCGCAGTACGCCGAGCTGTTCGACGCCATGCCGGTGCCCGCGTACCTCACCTACGGCAATGTCGACATCCCGGCGCTGTGGGCCGAGCACCTGCGCCCTGGGCACCGGGTGCTCGACGGGGAGTGCGTCGAGATCGGGGGGCTGACCTTCGGGTTCGTTGGCGGCGGGCTGCGCTCTGTGTACCGGACGCCGAATGAGCTAGACGACGACGTCTTTGCCGCCAAGGTAGCCGCGCTGGGCTCGGTGGACGTGCTGTGCTCTCATATCCCGCCTGACGTGCCCGAACTGCTCTTCGATACGGTCGCCAACCGGGTCGAGCGCGGCAGCGCCGCGCTGCTTGAGGCTGTGCGCCAGACGCGCCCGCGCTACCTGCTGTTTGGTCATGTGCACCAGCCGCTGGTCGGGCGGCTTACGATCGGCCGCACCGAGTGCGTGAACGTCGGGCACTTCCGTGCCAGCGGCACCCCGTACGTACTTGAGTGGTAAAGCTTCAGCCAAGGAGCTTCAGGAGTAGGCAGCGTGCACTGGCTGTGGCGCGGCTCCGGCTGGCCGGGAGGTACGCTCCGAGGGTGGCCGACAAGACTAGCTCTGCCATGGTGATCGACGTGCCTAGGCCGGTCATCATGGCGGTGATCGCAGACTTCGCTGCTTACCCGCAGTGGGCATCCGGTGTCCGCGAGGCGACGGTACTCGCCGCCGGCCCCGACGGGCATCCGGCGCGAGTCCGGTTCACCATCGATGCCGGCGTCATCAAGGACAGCTACGTGCTCAGCTACACCTGGCATGGCGACGAGCGGGTCGAATGGGAACTCGCCGAGCGGGGCTCGATGGTGTCCGCGATGACGGGCTCGTACCTGCTCGAGCACGGCGGGGATGGCGGGAGTGGCGAAGGCGGCGCGACGCAGGTGAGGTACGAGCTCGCCGTCGGGCTGGCGGTCCCGATGCCTGGGATACTCAAGCGGCGCGCCGAGAAGACGATCATTGACACGGCCCTGCGGGGCCTGCGCGGCCGGGCCGAGAAGGTCGCGGCGGAGGGTGGGGGCGACCAATGACCGAGCAACCCTCTGGTCGGCGTGATCTGGACGCCAACGGGCACGAGCAGGGCAGCAGGACTAGCCGGGGGAGCGAGGGTGACGCCGCTCGCGCCGCGACCGACTCGTGGGAGCGGCGGGCCGCGGACCTCGCCAGCGGGGTTCAGCGCTGGCTGATCAAGACGAGCGCCAGGAACGTGCGCGACGAGATCGGCGACCAGGTGCGGAAGGCGTTCCGCGGTGAGCAGCGTGATGCCGGGGACGTGTGGGCCACCGCGACCACGGAGCCGCCGGGCGCGGCGAACGAGGCTCCGGAATGCGCCTGGTGCCCGATTTGTCGAGCCGCACGGCGGCTCGCTGAGTCTCGGGCCGAGTCCGGATCGGGAGGTTCGGGCGGTTCGGGAGGGTCCGTGCTCACTGAGGCGGCTGACGTCGTCTCCGGGGCGGTCCGCGACGTGCTAGCGACCATAGACTCGGTACTGTCGCACCGGCCAGGTGACGGCAATGGCTCGCCTGCTGGCTCCTCCCAGGCCGGCGCCTCGCCTGCTGCTGCTTCCCCGGCCACTACCCCCCGCCCGGCGCGCAGCGCCGACGAGGCGAGAGAGCCCGCAGATGAGCCTGACGATCGGAGTTGACGTCGGCGGCACCAAGATCGCCGCAGGCGTCGTCGATGAGCACGGCACCATCATCGAGATGCTCAAGCGGCCGACGCCGGCCGCCAACGCCGCTGGCACGATCGACGTGATCAGCGACGCGATCAAGGAGTTGCTCGCCAGGTACGAGGTCGAGGCGATCGGCGTGGGCGCGGCTGGCTATGTCGACGAAAGCCGGTCAGCGGTCTTGTTCGCACCGAACCTGGCATGGCGCCACTACCCGGTGGCCAGACAGGTCGAGGACCGCACGGGGCGGCCCGTGGTCGTCGAAAACGACGCGAACGCCGCGGCCTGGGCTGAGGCGGTGCATGGCGCCGGGCGCGGTCACGACCACCTGGTGCTGATCACGATCGGCACCGGAATCGGCGCGGGAATCGTGCTGAACGGTGAGTTGTACCGAGGCCGGTGGGGGATGGCAGGCGAACCTGGTCACTACCGGGTGGTCCCTGACGGCAGGCTGTGCGGGTGCGGCAACCGAGGTTGCTGGGAGCAGTATGCGAGCGGCAGTGCGCTGGTCGCCGAGGCCCGCGACTTCGCGCGGCGCTCGCCGGGCGCGGCTGTCAGGCTGCTTCAACTGGGCGGCGGCTCTCCCGAGGGGATCACAGGTCTCGAGGTGACCACCGCCGCGCGAGAGGGCGATGCGGCCGCCCTTCGCTGCTTCGAGATCGTCGGCCGCTGGCTCGGGCAGGGGCTAGCCGACCTGGCCGCGATACTCGACCCGAGCTGCTTCGTGCTGGGCGGCGGCGTCTCCGACGCGGGCGACCTGCTGCTTGGCCAGGCCAGGGAGGCATTCGATGGTGGCCTGACCGGAGGTCAGTACCGGTCGCACGCCACCGTGGTGCTCGCCGAGCTCGGTTCAAGCGCCGGCATCATAGGGGCGGCTGACCTGGCTCGTCGCCGCTGACCGGCTTGCCTGTGAGCGGCTTCCCTGTGAAGCGGCTTCCCTGTGAAGCGGCTTCCGTGCGGTGGCAAGGTCAGACGACCGCGCCCTGATCTGGGCCGTCGCGCCTGGACGGGCCGTCGCCGAGCCGGATGACCAGCACCAGGAACCCGGCGATGAAGGCGAGGACAGCGATGAGCTGCGCCCAGCCTGGCACCTGCCAGCCGAGCAGCATCGCGAGGAACAGGTAACCCGGCCCGCCGAGCAGCGCGGTCCAGGCGCCCCTGGCGATCGGGTCGAGCTTGGGTTGCGGCGGCAGGGGTGGCGGGATGTACCGGTCGTTATTGTCACCGGTGTCGTAGTCGATATAGCCGAGATCTGCCAGGTTGAGGTAATCCTCTGCGGACAGGTTGCGCGCGCTTGCTCGCCACGGCTCGGGGTCAGCGAACCCGGTGTCTTCGGCTTGATCGGGTTCGAGCTCGCCCGGGTTCGATCCCAGGCCAGATTGCTCTTCCCCCGCCGATGAGCGGTCGTGTTGCTCTCCCCCCGCCGATGAGCGGTCGTGCTCAGGCCCGCTGACATCCCAGCCATCAGCGTCCTGGCTGCTCGGCTCGGCCGCACCGCCCGGCGAGTCGGCGAACCGCATGAAGCTGGCCGGCCGGATCACCCGGCCGCGGCTGACGGGCGCCCGCTTACCTTGACCGGAGTCCGAGCCGTCGGCACCCGGGCTCACGTTGGCGCCTGGGTCCAGTCCGGTGCCAGGGGTCAGGCCAGCGCCGTCGCTAGGCTGACTCGTCCCGCCCTGCGCCGGGTCGGTGCTCTTGCGGGCATTCGCAGAGTCAGCCAGTCCCTGCGGTACATGGCCGAGATTCTCGCTGTCGGGCCAGGGCGTCATCGCATGCTCGTCGGCTGTGGGGTGTTCAAGCCGGGCTACCAGATCAAGCCAGGTGGCCTGGTCACCGCCCCTCTCGTCACCTGGTTCGCGTCCCATCATGCCCCCCGCGTCCTACTGAGATCATGCCAAGCCTCGCCTGCCGCGCATGTCCAGCGACTTCCATCCTGTCATTCCTTTCCCGCATGACTATGCGAACGAACGAAATCCAAGCTGCCGGCGAAGATGCTCTCCGCGTCATTGTCGAGCGTGGCGACGTGATAGCTGTCTGGGCACTGCCTGACCTCGAGGCGGTCGGCGGGCAGCGCCCGGCGCAAGATCTCGAGGTTAGCCGGGCCGACAACATGATCGGACGGGCTGCGATATATCAGGACAGGCTGTGTCACCTGAGCCAGGTGCCGCTGGGTAACCCGCCAGAGCCCAGGCAGCGTCGCCGCGGCCTTCACCGGTGTCCGGTCGTAAGAAAGCTCGGTGACGCCTGGCTTGCGGATGTCGCTGCCGATGCCCTTGAGCGAGGGCACCACGTACTTCATGACCGGCGCGAGCAAGAAGAGCTTCGACTCGGCCGTCACCGACGGGTTGACCAGGACCAGGCCGCTGACAGCCTGGCCGCGCAACTCAGCCAGCCGAAGCGCCAGGCAACCGCCCATGGACAGGCCCATGACGAAGATCTCATCGACTGTGCCGCGTAGTTCGTCAAACGCCCTGTCGACCTCTGCGTACCAGTCCTCCCACCGGGTGCGGGCCATCTCCTGCCAGGTGGTGCCGTGCCCTGGTAGTCGTGGCAAGCTGACGGTGAGCCCAGCCTCGGCGAGGTATTCCGCCCAGGGGCGTAGCGACTGCGGAGAACCGGTGAATCCGTGACAGAGCAGCACCCCGGTGGGACCGCCTTGGTGGCTGTACGGCTCCGCGCCCGGCAGCACTGACATGATCTTGGTCCTCTCCGACGAATCCGGCTCCGGCTCCGGGTCCGGCTCCAACTCCGGCTCCGACGACGTCGACGCTGTATCTCTACCCTTGAATCGTCGCATGTCGGCCCATGGTCCCGCACCCTCAAGTCCTTGTGACTGCCGCGACAAACATCCGGTTTGTTCGGCGCTGGCCACCTCTGAGCTAGTTCGATTGCCCCGGTACAGGGAGGTACGAGGACGAGCCGACATGAGATCATGTAACGATGTTCTACTGGGTGGTCAAGGCGATCCTCGCTCCGATCTTGCGGCTGGTGTTCCGGCCGTGGGCGGAAGGGACCGAGAATGTCCCGAGAACCGGCCCGGCGATCCTGGCAAGCAACCACCTCTCGTTCTCTGATCACTTCTTCGCGCCGCTGCCACTGCCGCGCAAGGTGGTCTTCCTCGCGAAGTCGGAATACTTCACAGGCAGCGGCATCAAGGGCCTGTTCAGCCGCGCGTTCTTCAGTGGCATAGGGCAGATCCCGGTGGATAGATCTGGCGGCGAGGCCAGTGAGAAGGCGCTGGCTACCGGGCTCCGGGTGCTGGCGGCCGGCCATCTGCTTGGCATTTACCCAGAGGGCACCAGAACCCCGGACGGGCGCCTGTTCCGCGGCAAGACCGGGGTGGCCAGGCTGGCACTGGAGGCCAGGGTGCCGGTCATCCCCTGCGCGATGATCGGCGGCTTCGAGTTCCAGCCACCCGGCCGGATCACGCCACGCCTGGCGATCAGGCCGGGCGTCCGGTTCGGCAAGGCGCTCGACTTCTCTCGCTATTACGGCCTCGAGGCGGACAAGATCGTGCTCAGGGCGGTTACCGACGAGATCATCTACGAGATCATGAGGCTGTCTGGCCAGGAGTACGTGGACGAGTACGCGCAGCGGCACAAGACACGGCCCCACTCCGTCCGTCACAACAAGGCCCCGTCAGCCGGTGACGTGACCCAGGCGGCGGGTGCCCAGGCGGGTGCCCAGGCGGGTGCCCGGGCGGCGGGTGCCCCTGGTGGCCGGGCGGCGG
>JASIBM010000481.1 GCA_030045175.1 Streptosporangiaceae bacterium
AGGACGATCCCCGCCACCGCGCGACGGCCGCCGACACCGTGCGCGACGCTGGGACAGCGCCTGTGCCCGCTGGCGCGCCATCGGCGATCGGGAATCCCCCGCACCACGGCCCAGCTTCCGGCAAGCCAAGATCGCTAGCCGAATCCCAGCCGGCGTGCTTATCCACCAGGACGCCTCGCAGCCACGACGGCGGACTCGGCAGGATGCGCAAGGAGCCGACTACGCTCCGACTCAGGGAGGCAGATCAGGATGCGAGAGCTGCGCAGCCGCTCCAAGGCGCAGGCACCGCCGGCCTGGGCCATGTACGAGGCCCTGAGCGATCCGATCGCGGATCAGCGGCGCCGCGACTAGCTCAGCCTCCATGGCGATGAAATCCCGCCCCGAGTGCTGCAGGCCGTCTTCCCGTCCCTGGTGATCTGGGCTTCGCTATGGCCCGACCGGCCCGATGACCAGATCCGGTTCGACATCGAAGATCAGCGCCTCACCTGGACCTTGCTCGGTGAGGCGTCAGACGACGACGAAGAACGCCTGGACCAGCTGAGACACCGCCTTGACGTCCTCATCAACGCCGACCTCCGCCACTCATTCGGACAGTGACATTCGCCGCTTTCCTACCGCGATGAGCGTGGCCAAGCGCGTGACTCCATGCGCAGAACTGGAAATCGCGCATTCCGCGGCCTGGCCATTGGGTCATTTGGGCGACGATGCCGATTCGGTGTTTGGGGCACCTTGGTGTCGCGCTTCCGCTACATTCCGTAATCAGCGTTGGGACGCCGGTCTCGGTCGATGACATCGGCATGGGCGGCACAACGACCTCGGCCACCTTGGAGGAGGGCCTGGACTACGCGGCAGACGGCCCGGCCGCGGGGCACCGGCTGCTCGGCCTGACCCGCCGGGAGCTGGCCGGGGACTCCCTCGCGCTCGGGGCTGGCATCGTGCCCGCCGCGTGGCCGCAGCCGATGCTCGGCTGGCTTTTAGCCCGCCCGGAGCCGATCCCGGCCCGAACGGCCGGGCGGATCAAAGTCGGGGAGTCCGATGTCGCGGCGATCCGGACCACCGTCGAGCTGTTCATGCGGATGGACTTCCAGTTCGGCGGCGGACACGCTCGCGCTGCCCTGGCGCAGTACTTCGCCGGCGATGTCTGCCCGCTGCTGGACGGCTCGTACACCGACCACGTGAGCCGGGTTAGTTCTCGGCTGCGGCTCAGGTCGCTCAGCTGCTGGGCTGGACCGCGTACGACATCAGTCGGCACGGGCTCGCGCAGCGGTACTTCATCCAGGGGCTCCGGCTGGCTCAGGCCGCCGGCGACCGGATGATGGGCGGCCGGCTGCTGACCAACATGAGTCACCAGCCGAACTACCTGGGCAAGCATGATCAGGCGGTCCAGCTCGCCAGGACCGCGCAGGAAGGCGCGCGCGGCCAGGTGACCGCGACGACGATGGCGATGTTCTTGACTATCTGGATCAGCTACTTCGACGCCGCCGAGCTGGCCGGAGAGGGAGCGACCTAAGCACGGACCTGGATACCTTCGCAGGGGAGTACGAGGTCCGCGACTTCGGCCGGCTTGTCGTCGCCACCTACCCGAACATCCGAGCCGCGTAGCGCTGCCGTACCGCTCCGGAGCGGTGCCAGTCTGCTGAGACCGCAGCCGACAGCATGAGTCAGCTTTGCGCACGCTGTGCGTGTTGCCGCCGCGCAGAGCTTACTGACAGGCTGAGGCCGTGGTGATCTCGGTCAGGATGGCGCGGGCCGAGGACGTGCCGGCCCTGGTGCGGCTGCGCCTGGCGAACGCCGAGCGGCATGTCGCACTCGACCCGTACAGGCACCGGCTTCCCGAGCCAGAGGCGGTGCGCCGGTACTTCGAGGAGCTGCTGAGCAGCCCTGCCGAAGCGATGGTCCTAGTGCTGGTGGCCGAGGTACGAGGGTCCGTCGCGGGGATGACCGAGATCGTGGTGACGCCTGCCCCGCCAGACCATCAGATCCTCGTGCCGCACCGCATCGCGCAGGTCCACACGGTGGTCCTTGAGCGCTACCGCAGCCAAGGAATCGGCAAGGCGCTGGTCACGGCCGCTGAGCAGCATGCCGCGCGGCACGGCGTATCACGCCTGATCGCGCCCATCCTCGCTTCGAACGCTGACGCGCTCAGCTTCTATTCACGGGCCGGGTTCGGCCAGCATGGGATCTTGCTGAGCAAAGAACTCACCGCGAACAGCAGCAATGCCGTCGGCAGCAACTAAAAGCACCCACGGCACGCGTCACAGTCCGCACCGGACGGGGAAATACATCCCCGCGTCCGTTACGACAGCGGCGCGGACTTGTCGAGATCCTTCGCTGCATCGATGTAGTTGCAGCGCTCCGTTCAAGGGCGAGGTCAGGCGATGGCTCAGGCGCGCGGCCTGTTCTTCTTCGGGAGCTTGGCGACGACGGCGTCGTAGGAGGCGTCGATCGCTTCCAGCAGTTCCTCGTCGGGGATCGCGCCGCCGGTCCGCAGCGTGTTCCATCCGGATCTGCCGATGTAGGCCATCACGGACGCGTCGGCTGGGTACCGCGCCAGCCACTCATTGGCGGTGTCG
>JASIBM010000482.1 GCA_030045175.1 Streptosporangiaceae bacterium
TCTCGGCCCGGTTGCGGGCGCTGCCGCGTGCGGCGCCGCAGCCCGCCGGCGCAGGCCGGGCCGAGCTGCGCATCGGCGTGCTCGGCGCCCTCACCATCAACGACCAGCCAGCGGCGCTGCTGCCCGCGCAGAGCCAGCTGATCGTCGCGCTCGCGCTGCACGGCGACGCGGGGCTGTCCAACGGGCAGCTTTGCGACCTGCTCGGTTCCGATCCCGGCCATCGGCGGCCATCGGACTCGCTCAGGCAACTGATCGTCCGCACCCGCCGCCAGCTCGGCCGGGCCGGCGACGGCCTGGAGTGGATCGAGCATCGCGGCGGCGGACGGTACGCGCTGCACCGGACCGCGACCGTCGACTGGACCGAGTTCGAAGCGATCACGTCGCGGGCGATCGCCGCGCGCGACGCGGGGCAGCTAGCCGCCGCCATGTCCATGGTCAGGGGAGAGCCCTTCACCGGCTGCTACTACTGGTGGCTCGACCTCGCCCTGGTCGAACGCGTTCGCGCGAGGATCACCGATGCCGCCGATACGCTAGGCAAACTCGAGCTTGCCTCGGGCCGCCCCGCGCAGGCGGCGCGGGCGGCCAGGGGCGGCCTCGTCGCGGACGAGGCGGCCGAGCGGCTCTGGCGGGTACTGATGCGGGCGGAGCACGCGGCAGGCAACATGGCGGGGGTCAGGGAAGCGTGGAGCCGCTGCCTGCGCGCCGTCGCCGACATTTCCGCGGACGGCCAGCCCGAGAGCGCCACCGTCGCCGTCTATGAGCAGCTAGTCGGCCGGTGACCGGCATGGCGCGGCCGATCGCAATTTTTCCTGTTTTCCCGGCCCGTCACGCCGCGACCGATAGCATTCTCCGCAGCTTTAAGGCGCAGACAGGCGAATCGATTGTGAACGCGGGGTAGGCCAGGTAGGGACGGCGATGGAACGATCATCTCATGAGGTCGCGTCGAAAGCCGGAGCGGCCGCACATCATGGCTGCGCTGGCACCCGCCGATAGCGGCACGCTGGCGCCCGCTGACGCGACGGCGGCGCAGGCGGAAAGGCCGCGCGTGCTGGTCGAGGATCACCTCGAGCCGATCGTCAGGATCCCCGCCGACCTGCTCCGCTGCGTCATCGCGGCGGTAGAGATCGCCTTGCTCGTCGGGCTCGCCCTGCTCGCCAGCCAGACCGCGAGCGGGGTCGACGTGGACGTCGTCAACGCGGGCCACAGGCTGCCAGGCGCGGTGTTGCACCTGATCGGCGACCTGGGCTCGCTAGCTCTGTGGGTCTTGCCTGTCGCCATCTTCATCCGGTTCGCCCTGCTCAGGCAGTTCCGCAAGCTCATCGAGGCGGTGCTGACCGGCGGTGCCGCCGTCGGCGTCATCGTGCTGGCGAACCTGGTGCTCAGCCTGCCAGCGCTGAGCCACCTGCACGCGGTCCTGCACACCACGGCGACCGGCGCCAGCCACGGGGCGACCCTGGACGGACCGCTCGCCGGGCTGTTCGCCTACGTGACGGTCATCGGCCTGCGCAGCCACGCGCACTGGCGGCCGGCGTTCCTTACCGCCATCGTCTTCTACGGGCTGACGATGCTCGTCAACCACCACATCACCGTCATGTCCCTGCTGATCACCATCGCGGCCGGGTCGGCGATCGGATCGGGGCTGCGGTACGCGCTCGGCACCAACACCAGCCGCCCGACGGCGACCGACATCGCCGTCGCGCTTGGCACGCCGCGAGAGCCGATCAGCAGCATGCGCAGGGTCGGCAACGGCGGCTCGGAGGTCCGCAGGTACGCCGCCACCAGCGCCGACGGCCAGCGCCTCGACGTCACCGTGTTCGACCGGGATCAGCAGGGCGCCGACGCGTTCTACCGGTTGTACCGCAGGGTGCTTGTCAAGACCTACGTGTCGCGCAGCGCGCCGCTCACCCTGGAGGCAGCGGTGGAGCGGCAGGCGCTGCTGATCTACGCGACCGAGGACGCCGGGGTGCAGACGCCGCGACTGCGAGCCGCGACCAGGGTCGGCCCGGACGCGATGGCGCTCGCGACCAGTCACCTGGACGGCACCACCCTGGCCGAGTCGGGCCCGGCCACCACCGACGACCAGCTGAGAAGCGTCTGGGACACCGTCTTGCGGCTGCACGCGCACCGGGTCACCCACCGGGCGCTGACCGCTGACCGGATCATGCTGGTGGGCGACGGCCACGGCGAGGTGGCGCTGCTCGATCCGGGCAATGGCGACGTGGCGGCCACCGACCTGCAGTTCCGGCTCGATCTCGTGCAGCTCATCGCGCAGACCGCGCTGCTCGTTGGCTCAGATCGGGCCGCCAGCGTCGCGATCGAGAAGGTGGGCCCCGCCGCGCTGCCTGACCTGGTTCCCCTGCTGCAGCCGGTTGCCCTGTTCAGGTCCACCAGGGCCGCGCTGCGGCGCCGCAAGGACATCCTCGCGGACCTGCGCAAGCGGCTGCTGGCCGCCGCGCCGGAGGGGCCGGTCCCTCCGGTCCAGCTCGAGCGGATCAGCGCCCGCAGGCTGGTGACCATGATCGCCGGCGTGTTCGCGGCCTACGTGCTGGCCGGCCAGCTCGCCGACGTATCGTTCCCGAAGCTGCTCGCGAGGGTCAATCCGGGCTGGACCGTGATCGCGCTCGCGCTCTCCGCGGTCACCTACCTGGGCGCCACCCTGGCCCTGTCTGGCTTCGTGCTTGAGCGGCTCAGGCTGGTGCGTACCTTCCTGGTGCAGGTGGCAGGCTCGTTCGTGGTGCTCGTCACGCCGCCGGCGGTGGGCGGGGTCGCGCTGAACGTGCGCTACCTGCGCAAGGCGGAGCTCAGCGCGGCCGACGCGGCGGCGAGCGTCGGCGTCACCCAGGTGATGTCGTTCCTGGTGTACGCGATCCTCGTGCTGATCTCGGCCACCGTGGCCGGGACGACCTCGACGGCGGCGCGGGTCCTGACGCCGCCGAAATGGGCCTACATCGCCATCGCGGCGCTCGTGTTCGTCGTGCTTGTCATCCTCGCCCTGCCCGCGGGGCGCCGTCAGCTCGTGTCCAGGGTCAGCTCGCTGGCCGGGCGGGTGATACCGCGACTTGTCGACGTCGCGCAGCGGCCGGCCAAACTGGCAAGCGGAATCGGCGGATCGCTGCTCACGTCGGCCGCCTACATACTCTGCCTGGCCGCGTCGCTGCAGGCGGTCGGCGAGAGCCACGTGCCGCTGGCCAGCGTTGCCGTGGTGTACCTCACGGCGAGCGCGATCGGGTCGATCATGCCGATCCCTGGCGGGATCGGCGCGGTCGAAGGGGCCATGTCGATCGCGCTCGGCGCCGCCGGCGTACCGTACGGGACGGCGATCAGCGCCGTGCTGCTGTTCCGGACGGTCACGTTCTGGCTGCCCGCCCCAATCGGCTGGCTGGCGCTGCACTCCCTGCAGCGCAGGGACGCGCTCTGACGCCGGGGCCGGTGTCGTCAGGCCCGGGGCGTCCCGTGCGCCCGCGCTCGCAGCAGGCCAAGCGCGATGAGCGCGAGCCCGACGACGGCCACCACCGGACCGATGACCGCCCAGACCGAGTCGCCTGACATGAAGCTGCCGCCGATCTCGCCAAAGCCTTGCAGCGCCCAGATGACCCCCGCGATGGCCAGGACCACGCCCACGATGGTGAGCAGCCAGTTCTTCACGACGAAGCTCCTTCGGATCGGGCCGGCGCGTCAGCCAAGCCGGGCGACGGCGAGGGCCGCGGCGAGCAGGACGACCCCCCATGAGAACGAACGTAGCGCCCGCTCGAGCGGTTCACGCAGGCGCCGGGCGTCCAGCTCGGTCACCGACCCGTCGGTCATCGCGATGCTGCCGGTCACCGCGGCCGTCCGCCTGCGCAGCATCCTGGCGGGGGTCGACAGGTGCCGCTGGCCTGCCGACAGCGCCATCGCCGCGGCCGCCGCGAGGACCGGCGCCACGGCCAGGCGCCCGGCTTGCGCCACGTACCCGGTGAGCGCGGGGAAGGCGCCCCAGGCCGCGGCGAAGCCGAGGTCGGTGTGGATGAGGCCGCCGAAGAGCTCGGCGTTGTAGCCGACGACAAGCAGCGGCCCGATGATCATGAACGGCAGCAGCGCCCATCCCGCCCGGGTGATCCCGATGGCGCCGAGCCCGAGCGCCCCGGCCAGGCTGACGACGGCCACCGTGACGAGCGCGGGCGAAGGGATGGACGTGCGCAGCGGCCGGCCGTGCAGCTCGTCGAGCGCGTGCGCCGCGATCCCGACCGCGAGGAAGAACGCGATCAGCGCGGCGGCCAGCCGGTCCAGCCTGACCTGCGGCGCCAGCATGGCCCCGAGCACCACGTAGGACAGGTGCCAGGCGGTGAACGGCGGGTGCAGCAGCGTCCACCAGTCTCGCCACGGGCCGGGGCCCGCTGC
>JASIBM010000483.1 GCA_030045175.1 Streptosporangiaceae bacterium
GCCAGCCGGATCAAAATCGGGTACAGGCTGCCCGATTTCAGCCCGGTGTCCTTGGCGATCCCATAGCCATGCCGCCATCCGCCCGGCTCAGCGCACAGCGCGGCAAGAACCGACAGCGTCTGCACAGAAAACCCGGAACGGCCCACAGCCAAACTCTACCTAGGTAGAGTCTCGCTGTCCACCACCCGCCTGACAGCTACTGGCCGGGCGGCTACTGGCCGAGCAGCCAGTAGCCGGGCCCCACGAGGTCGCGCGCCTTGGCCGGTCCCCACGATCCCGGTGCGTACGCACTGAGCTGGGGCGGGTTCGACAGCACTGGCCCAACCACCTTCCACGCGGAGGCCAGCCCGTCAGGACGCGTGAACAGCGAGCGATCGCCGATAAGCACGTCATGGATGAGCCGGACGTAGGGCGGCAGCGGGTCCGCGGCCTTCAGGCCAGAGAGCGGGATCGCCGCGTAGGCGGTGTCGAGATTCAGTGCCAGCCCGGGCTTCTTGGCTACCAGCGACAGGTCGATTTCCCCGTCGCCGGAGAGCGAGAACGACAGCACGTTAGCCTCGCGCGGGAGCTGCCCGGCGAGCGGGCCGATGGGCTCGCGCAAGATCACGCTGACCCGCTCTCGGGATGCGGCCAGCCGCTTGCCGGTTCGCAAGTAGAACGGCACGCCGCGCCAGCGGGCGTTGTCTACCCACAGCCGGGCCGCGACGAAGGTGTCCCGGCCGGAATCCTTAGCGACGCCAGGCACATCGCGGTACCCGGCGAACTGGCCGAGCACCACCTCGCCAGGGTCAAGCGGCCGGAAGAACCTGATCACCTTCTCCCGCTCCGCCTGCAGGTCAGCGGCCCCGAGGCTGGCCGGCGGCTCCATGGCGACCTCGGCGGCCACCTGGAGCAGGTGCGTGACCAGCATGTCAAGCACCGCGCCGGTTGCGTCGTAAAAGCCCGCCCGGTCCGAAATTCCCAGCTTCTCTGGCACGTCGACCTGCACGGACTCGACGTGCTTGCGGCTCCACATCGCGTCGAACATCCCGTTGGCGAACCGCAGCAGGTGCAGGTCCTGCGTCGCCTCCTTGGCGAGAAAGTGATCGATCCGGTAGATCTGCTGCTCGTCAAGTACCGAGCGGACAACCCGGTTGAGCGCACGGAACGAGCCTGGCGACGTGCCGAACGGCTTCTCGTACACCACGCGAGCGCCCCTGCTCAGCCCGTGCTCGCCCAGGGCCTTCGTCACCCCGGCAAAGGCGACAGGCGGAAGCGCCAGGTAGTGAACCAGCTGCGGATTGTCCCCGGCAACCGCGTGCGCGGCGGCGAGGACGCCGGGCAGTTGCCCAGGGTCAGCCGGGGTGAAGCCCCGGCCGGCGAACAGCAGCCGCCGCGCGAACGGCTGCCACTCCTGCTCGTCCACCCCCGAGCCGAACTTGATCAGCGCGTTACGAACATGGGCGCGGAACGCTTCATCCCCGATATCGCCGCGTCCGTTGCCGATCAGCGCCCACTGCGCGGGCAGCAGCCCTTCGGTGGCAAGCCGGTAGAACGCCGGCAGGACCATCCGCTTAGCGAGGTCACCTGTCGCCCCGAACAGGACGAACACCGTCGCGCCCAGGTCATTGCCTGACGCGCCGACCCGGTCTGCAGTCACCATCGAACCGCCGATCATCCTTGGTCAGGCAGCGGGGGGCAAGGACGACCTTCGTCCATGCGAGCCATGTACTCCTCCTGCCCTGGCATGCGGATGATAAATCCGCTCCGTGCGTGATCAGGTGACAGGCCGGGCCGGGACGCCTGCCGCGTACCTGGTGACTTTCGTCCCTAGCCCGCGACGACCCGCAGGACCGCAACTAGATGCATGTTCATCTCCCATAGCCAGCTAATCGACCTCCCGGTCGGTGCGGCGCAGGCCAGGCTCGCCAGCCTCATCAATGACGGCGGCGTCTGGCGCTCGGCCGAGACGGCCTACGCCAACGGGATCGAGCACGTGATCAGGGTCGGCCCGTTCGGCGACGTCCCGGTGGCGGCCAAGCTGGTCAGGGTCCAGTTCCTTGAGCCTCGTCACCGCGATGACGGCGTGACGGTGCCGATGCGCTGGGAGGCGAGGGGCGCGGCCGGCGCGCTCTTCCCGGTACTCGACGCGGACCTCAGCCTGGCCAGCGAAGGCGAGCACGCGACCCGGCTGGCCCTGGTCGGCTCGTACCGGCCGCCGTTCGCCTGGCTCGGCGCCGGGCTCGACCGTACCCTGCTCCGCCGGGTGGCGACGGCGACGATCCGCGCGCTGCTGCGCGACATCGCCAGCGCCCTGGCCACCCCCGCGCCTGGTGAGCCATCAGCCGGGAGGCGCCAGGCGGCTGCCGACCCAGGGGGCCGGCCCGCTGGAACCCGCAAGTCCCCTGACGCCTCCCGCTGACCTGGGCTAGGCGTCCCGCCGCAGGAACAGGGCGAGCCCGCCGATGATCAGCGCAGCAACGTACGCGCAGAACACGCCGAACCCGATCCAGGGCGAGAACGGGTTGACCCCGAGCATCCCTGTCCTGGCCCACAATCCCGCGCCGGCGTCGAACGGGACCCACTTGTCGACGTCGGGCTGCCCGTACCAGCTTGTGGACGGGTTGGGGAGGGCATTGATCAGGAAGGTGACCACGAACAGCAGCCCGATGCCGGCCGAGATGGCGCCGGCCGTGTGGCGCAAGATCGCGCCGAGGCCGAATGCCAGCAGCCCGCAGGCGGCGAGGAACAGGCCGCCGCCCAGGGCGGTGCGCAGCGCTTCCGGGTACCCGATCGAGACCCCGAGGTTCTGAGTCGACAAGATGGCCTGCCCGACGAAGAACGCGAGGAAGCTGGTGATGAGCCCGGTGACCAGCGCGATCGTGCCGAACACGATCCCTTTCGCCGCGTAGAGCGTGCTGCGGCGCGGCATCGCCCACAGCGACGTCCTGACCATACCCGTCGAGTACTCCGACGTGATCACGATGGCCCCGAGCACGACGATGATCAGCTGCCCGATGAACAGGCCGGTCAGGCTCATGCTGGCGGCGTGCGACCTGATCGTGTCGGCCAGCGCGGCCACTGCCGACGCGGGGGGGCGGCCGGCAGGTACGGGCCCGACGCCTGGCCGGCCTATGAACACGCCGCCGTTGCCCTGCTTGAACTGGACGTACGACTGGGTCCTCGCCCAGGAGATCAGCGCGCCGAGCCCGACGCACGCCACCACCAGCGCGATCAGCGTCCAGTAGGTCGAGCGCACCGAGCGGATCTTGGTGAACTCCGACC
>JASIBM010000484.1 GCA_030045175.1 Streptosporangiaceae bacterium
CAAGAGGAGTGATTGACATGGCTGGAAAGCTTCGCGTGCCCAGGAGCCGCGGCGCGGTCTCCGGCATCCTGCTCGTGCTGCTCGGCGCGTGGGGCGGGCTGATCGCGTTCATCGGCCCGTACTTCCACTACGCCTACAGCCCGGCCAGCACCTGGACGTACAACACGGGCCGGCTCTGGCTGGAGATCCTGCCCGCGATTGGCACCGTGATCGGCGGCCTGGTGGTATGCGTCAGCACGCTGCGGCCCCTCGCGGTGCTTGGCGCGTGGGTGGCGGCGGTCAGCGGCGCGTGGTTCGCCGTCGGCGGCACCCTGCTACCGCTCTGGACCCGCGGCAGCGCGGCATCCGCAGGGGCGCCGACGGGCGGAACCGTGGCTCGCGCGGTCGAGCAGGTCGGCTTCTTCACCGGGCTCGGCGTGGTCATCGTGTTCGTGGCAGCGGCGGCGCTCGGGAAGCTGACGGTGCTTGCGCACCGAGATGTACGGCTAGCCGCCAGCCAGCGGGCCGCCGATGCCAAGACCGCGCCAGTCCGGACGTCGGTGCCTGCGTACCAGTCCTCGGCGGCGAAGACCCGGACCCCATTGCGCGCCGCTGCCGCGACCTTGCGGCGAATCGGCTCGGTCAAGAAGGCCACGCCGGGATCCGCCGACGCCGAGCGCACCGACCCCGCGAACATCGGTTCCTGACCGTTAGCTGCGCGGTATAGAGGATGGCCTAGGTCATGATCGTGGTGAGTTCTCCTCGCCTGGCTGATCCACCACGATCATGACGGGCTACACCCGACGTGGGCTAGCTGAGGTGCAGGTTCACGCCGAGCATCGGCAGCCACCACAGGAAGATGCAAAGCAAGGCGGAGCCAAAGCTCTTCAGCAATCCAAGCGTAATGTAGTGGCGGCTGACGGCTATCACGAAGCCGACAATTATATAGATGATAAATATGAGGCTGAAGCCACGCCGCATTGTCCTATCTCCGATCTTCGCGGGCCATTCGGCAGGAACATCAAGTCCCCCCGCGAAGCCGCTTCAAACGCGGCAAGTGGCGCAGGAAGGGCGGTACCGGCGGAACGGCCAGCGGGCCTGACCCCGCGGCCATCGCGGCGCCACTGCGGCGGCTCATGCGAACTGGCCGCCGAAACTGGACCTGACACGCTTAAAGCGTCATGCCGGGGAAAGTACTATCGGGAGGTCCGACCCCGGACTTGATCGCGGGCAGGCGCCTCGTCGTCGCTGACAGGCCGTGGGCTCGCGCGCTGGACGATCGGGTTTGGCGAGCGTCTGATGGGATTTGAGACTTGCGATGGCCATGGCCTTGGAAGGTAGCCACGTGGACGTGAACGTGGACGTGGCCGCCGCCGAGCGCGGACTCGCGGTCTTGCTGGCCGCGTGCGAGCGCGCCGTCGAGGAAATAAGCTCGACGGTCCCGGCAGCCCAGCTGCGCGCGCTCATGATCATCGGCCAGGAGGGCATGAACCTCAACCGGCTGGCCCACGCGCTTGACTCCACCCCGTCAGCCACGAGCAGGCTGACCGACCGCATGCAGATGGCCGGCCTGCTCACCCGGGACCGCGCGATCGCCAGCCGCCGCGAGATCGTGTTGCTGCCCACCGAGTCTGGCAGGCAGCTGGCCGACTGGGTCCGCGTCCAGCGCCGAGCGGCGCTCACCCAGGTGCTCGACGCGATGAGCCCGGCCGCGCGCGAGGCGCTGGCCCGCGGGCTGACCGAGCTAGCGAACGGCGCCCTGTAAGCGCAGCACCGCCGAGGCAGCACCGCCGAGCTGGCCTGGTGCCCGCGATTTCATGATCATCTTACCTGCGAGCACACGGACGAATCTGCTGATTCTGGGCTATCTGCGGCGCGGATCGCCACTACGTGTTGCGCCATCGCCTCCGTCATGAGAGCCTTTCCTCATGGCAACACTTTCTATTCAGAAAGTTTTGACTGAGGGCAACACTTCTGCGGCATGGACCGGCAGGCCGGTGGCCGAGCGAGACGACGGCGAGTTGCTGCGCATCGTGCGCTCGCTACCCAAGGCGAGCCCGCGCCGGGCGAGGGCGTGCGAGGAACTGGTCAGCAGGCACCGCAAGCTCGTCCTGTCCTGCGTGCAGCGATACGCGGGCGGCCCGGAGCTGACCGAGGACCTCATCCAGGTGGGTTACGTCGGCCTGCTCAAGGCGATCAACAACTTCGACCCGGCGGTGGGCGGAAGCCTGGCCGCCTACGCCCAGCCGTGCATCACCGGCGAGATCAAGCGCCATTTCCGCGACAAGCGCTGGCAAGTGCACGTCAAGCGGCCGCTGAAGGAGCTGGCGCTCCAGATTCGCGACGCCACAGGCCCGCTGGCCCAGCAACTCGGCCACGAGCCATCGGACCGCGACCTAGCCGAGACGCTCCGCGCCAGCGAGGCACAGATCCGGCAAGGGCGAGTGGCCAGGATGGCGCTCCAGCCCTGGTCGCTGGACGCTCCGCTGACCGACCGCACGGGGGCGGCCAACCTGGGCGACGTGCTCGGCCGCGACGACCCGAACATCGAGAAGCTGCTCGACCTGCGGGCGGTCGCTGCGCACTGGGGCGAACTGCCCCGCCGCGAGCAGCGGATCTTGGTGATGCGCTTCTACGGCGAGATGACGCAGGCGCAGATCGGCGCGCACTTCGGCATCTCCCAGATGCAGGTGTCCAGGCTGCTCGCGCACGCGCTCGGCTACCTGCGCGAGCGAGTGCTCGGCCTGACCGAGTCGTGCGCCTCCTACCGCACCGCCTCCTGATCGCCGTCAGCGCCCACGACCATGATCGTGGTCGCCAGTCAGCTCGGGCAGCTGAGAACCGTCCACGATCATGGCCGGCAGCATCGGCCCGGCCGGCGCGGACAGCTCGGCCGGCGCGGACGGCCCGGACGGCTCG
>JASIBM010000485.1 GCA_030045175.1 Streptosporangiaceae bacterium
GGGCCGGCCCCGGCCGGCCGTGGCCGGATCTCGTCGTGCCCGCCGCCGCCCGCAGCTCCGCCTACCCAGGCGGGGGGCTGCGGGGCGTCCCCCCGAGCAAGCACCGTCGGCTCTCCCGCGCTGTCCCGGTCGGCAAGGATGGCGAGGATCTCGCGCTTGTTCCTGGCCAGCTCGTCGCGCAGCTCCACGGTGACGAACCCGCGCGGTGCCTTCAGCCGCAGCGTGTCGCCGTCGGCGACCACGCCGATCGCGTGCCGGTCGAGGAGGTCGATCAGGTCGCGGGCGTTCATATCTCGACGTCTTCCATCTCGACGGCCCGCACCCCTGGCGCGGTGCCCACCGCCAGGGGTGGCTCGGGCGACCGGACCCCGCCGACCATTGAGTAGACCAGCCGGTGGGTCGGGCCGAGGTCGCACAGCGATGCCACGGCAGCGAGGTCAACCGAGCCGATGCCGCACAGGCCCAGGCCGTGCTCGACGGCGACCATGGTGAGCAGCTGCGCCATCGCGCCCGCTTCAAGCTGGCAGAATCCGGTGCTGGCCGGGCCGTACAGCGGCTCGATCGCCGCCATCTCCGCGACGAGGAACAACGCGAACGCGGCTGCCTCGAAGACCGGCCTGTTGACGAAGTAGTCAAAGGCGTCAGGATCGAGTACCTGGTCCCGGCCAATCCAGACCAGGCGGTGCAGCTCAGGGTCGTAGTAGTGCGCACCTCCCGGCACGCCGGCCACCCGGCCTGGCTTGATGTACAGGTACGCCTGCACCGGGTACGCGCCGCCCGCCGACCCGTACAGGTACTTCTGCGTGCCACCGACCTCGCGCGCAGCCAGGCTGGCGAGCAGGGCGCCGAGGTCGCGGGCATCGACGGGAACCTGGGCGAAGTGCCTGACGGTGCGGTAGTCGGCGTAGCGGCGGGCAGCGGCTGGCCCGTCCGGGGCCGACAGCGCGACGGCCGCGGCGCCGGGGCCGAAGGCCCTGCGCCCGACGCCGCGCGCCTTGAACTCGGCGCGCGCCGCCGGGTCGTCCAGTTCCTCGCCCGCGCCACCGGCCAGGCTTGCCTGGGTAGCCGGAGCGGGCTCGGCCAGCTCAGGCTGCCCCGGCGCGAGCCTGGCTGCAGCGGGACCCGGCAGAGCCTGCCCGGCCGGCACCTGGGCTGCCTGGAGGTCGCCGAGGTGGGCGCTGTACATGCGCAGCAGTTCGGCCACGGTGGGCTTGCGCATCAGCTGGGCCAGCCTCGGCCGGAAGCCGAGCTCGGCGTTCAGTGCATTGGCGATGCGGACGATGTCGATGGAGGTGGCACCCAGGCGCAGCAGGTTGGCGTCCGGGGCGATGCGCGCCGAGCCCAGGACCCGGCTCACCGCCGCGACCAGGCGCTCCTCGTCTGGCCCCGCAAGCTCGGGAGCTGGCGCCGACGGCCAGGGCGAGCTGGCGGGCTCGGGCAGCGCGGCGCGGTCGACCTTGCCGTTCGCCGACAGCGGCAGCGCGTCAAGCACGGTGTATGAGGCCGGCACCATATACGAGGGCAGCGTGGCCGACAGGTGCGCAGCCAGCTCGTCCTCGCCGGCTCCCGCTCCGACCGGGACGACGTAGGCGGCCAGCCGCTTGCTGCCCTCCGCCGTGCCGAACAGCCGCACGACGGCGGCCCGCACCGTCGGGTGGCGCTCGAGCGCTGCCTCGATCTCGCCCAGCTCCACACGGTACCCGTGGATCTTGACCTGGCCGTCCTCGCGGCCGAGGAACTCGATGGTCCCGTCGGGCAGCCAGCGGCCGAGGTCGCCGGTCCGGTACAGGCGCTCGCCGGTGACCGGGTGCGTGACGAAGCGGGCGGCAGTCGTCGCCTCGTCCCGCCAGTAGCCCTGGGCCAGCCCGGCGCCACCGATCCAGAGCTGGCCGGTCACCCAGGTCGGGCGGGGTCGCATGGCGTCGTCGAGCACGTGGAAGGACTGGCCCCGCAGGGGCGTGCCGTACGGGATGCTGCGCCAGGTCGGATCGACCTCGCCGATGGGATAGTGAATCGACCAGATCGACGCCTCGGTCGCCCCGCCCAGGCTGTGCAGCTCCAGCTCTGGCAGCAGGCGGCGGACCTGACCGGGCAACGCGACAGGAATCCAGTCGCCGGAGAGCATGGCCACGCGCAGCGACTCCGGCAGCCGGTGCCCGCCCTGGGCGGCTGCGGGCGTCCCGCTCGCCTCCGGGCGCTCCGCGCCCTCTGGCTCGCAGTATTCGACGAGCATGGCCAGCAGCGCAGGGACGGAGTTCCATACGCTGATCCGGTGCGCCACCGCGAGGTCGAGCCAGTGCGCAGGGTCGCGGGCCAGGGCAGGGTCGAGCGTGACCACCGCAGCGCCGGCCGCCAGGGTGCCGAAGATGTCGAAGACGGACAGGTCGAAGCTGAGCGAGGAGAGGGCGAGTACGCGGTCGGCCGAGCCGATCGCCATGCGCTCAATGATGTCGAGGATGGTGCTGGCGGCGCCCTGGTGGTCGATCATCACCCCCTTGGGGGAGCCGGTGGAGCCGGAGGTGTAGATCACGTAGGCGAGGTCGGCAGCGGCGCGGCCTACGGGCCTCGGCTCGGGCCAGTCGGCCCAGCCGTCCTCTCGCACCACCACGGCCCGCACGTGCTCGGGCAGCAGGACCGAGCCGAGCTGGCCCGGCTGGACGAGCGCGACCTTAGCCCCGGTCCGGTCCAGCACGTGCGCGATCCGGGTGGCCGGCCAGGCCGGGTCAAGCGGCACGTAGGCGCCGCCGGCGTACAGCACGGCCAAGGTGGCCACGACCTGCTCCCAGCCCCGGTCGGCCAGCACCGCGACCAGGTCACCCGCTATCAGCCCGCCGTCTTGGAGGTGGCCGGCCAGGCGGCGTGCCTCGCGGCGCAGCTGGCCGTGGCTGATGTTCCGGCCCGGGGAGATCACGGCCGGAGCATCCGGCGCCAGCACCGCCTGGCGGTCGAAGAGCTCGTGCAGCATGAGCGTGCCAGGTGGCCCGGCAGCAACGTGCCCCCCGCCGCCGGCGAGCGGGGCCGTGGCCGGCGCGCCAGGCGCCGGAAGCAGGTCGCTGGCGGCCTTTTCCCAGGCGGCCGGGTCGGCCAGCCGGTCAAGCAGCTCACCGTAGTCGGCGAACATCAGCGCGACCATCCCGGCGGGGAACAGCTCGTCCAGGCTGTCCCAGTTGTAGTAGAGCCGCCCGGCCGTCTCGAGCACCGTGTGGTCGATCCATACCTGCGGCGTCTGCGTGATGCCGTGCGCGGGCTGGCCGCCGAGGACCGCGGCCAGCCCGCCGTGCTCGGCGCCAGGCGCCAGCTCGCTGAGCGTGCTGTTGAACACGATCGGCATCGCCGCGTGCGCCGCCCCTCGGGCGCTGGCCAGCTCGCGGTTGACCCGCACCCCGCTGACGGCGGCGTGGTCGATGTCGCGCCACAGCCGCTCCTGCACGTCGCGGGCGCGCACGGCGAACGGCAAGCTGCCGGACATGTCGGTCTCGACCAGGATCAGCGAGGTGAAGTCGCCGATCACGGCGTTGATGTCCGGGTGCAGCGGCAGCCGGTTGAACAGCGGCAGGCTCAGCGTGAACCTGGGCGACTTGCTCCACCGGCCGAGCACCTCGGTGAAGGCGGTCAGCAGCGCAGCGGACGGGGTCACGCCGCGCGCGGTCGATGCGGTCTTGAGCGCACTCCACTGCTCGGCAGGCAAGGACCTGTCATAGCGAGTGAAGCGCGGTCGTCGCACCGTCTCGGGAGCCGTGGCGAGCGGCAGGCTCGGGGCCGGCGCAAGGTCGGCCACCCGCTCGCGCCAGTAGCGCAGCGCCCGCTCGTACCTGGCGCCATCGCGCAGGGCGCGCTCGGCCAGCACGTAGTCGCGGAAGGTGACCGCGGGCGGTGGCAGCGCCGCGTCCGGGTCGGCGTAGAGCACGGCGAGCTCATGTTCAAGTAGCTGGCTGCTCGCCACGTCAACGATCAGGGCGTCCAGGCTGAGGTGCAGCCTGACCTCGCCGTCGAGCCGCGTGAGCGCGAACTCGAAGAGCGGCCAGCGCCCGGCGTCGAAGACCTGATGCGATATGCGCTCGCGGATCTCCGCGAGCTGGGCCTGGGCGCTGTCGTGGTCCAGGCCGCGCAGGTCTTGCGCGGGCATCTGGTACTTGGGCACGGCCGGGAGGACGCGCTGGGTGCCGTCGGCGTCGAAGACGGCGCGTAGCATGTCGTGCCGCGCGACGACGGCGTCCACCGCGCGGGCGAAGCGCTCGGCGTCCAGCTCGGCCAGGCGCAGCTCGCTGTACCCGTGCGCGCCGACCCCGCCTAGTTCGATCGAATCTTCCCTGCCGACCCAGTACGCCTCCTGCATGTCGGTGAGCGGGAACGGCTCGTACCGGCTGGCCGGATCGCTGGCCAGCGGCGGGAGGACATAGGCAGCGTCGTCGTCGCCCCCGTGCTTGCCGGCCTGGCCGCTGGCGAGCCGGGCGGCGAGGTTGGCGAGCACCGGGGCGAGGAAGAGGTCGCGCAGCGACAGGCGGGCGGACATGCGCTGGTTGATCGCGTGCACGAGCCGGGTGGCAAGCAGCGAGTGACCGCCGAGCGCGAAGAAGTCATCGTCGATGCCGACTCGCTCGCGGCGCAGGATCTCCGCCCAGATGGCGGCCATCGCCGCCTCCTGCGTGGTGCGCGGCGGCCGGAACGGCCGTTCGGTGCTGGCCTGGTCTGGGCTGGCCTGGTCTGGTGCGGGCAGCGCCCGCCTGTCGACCTTTCCGTTGGGGGTGAGCGGCAGCGCCGGGAGCCGCACCCACTGGGTGGGCACCAGGTGGCCGGGCAGCGCCAGGCTCGCGCGCTCGCGCGCCTGCTCGATGCTGGCCTCGCCGGCCAGGTAGGCGATGAGGTGCCGGTCGGCGGGCGTGTCGCCGCCGACCAGGACGGCCACCTCGCGCACGCCATCGACCTGCCGCAGGACGGCCTCCACCTCGCCTGGCTCAACCCGGAAGCCGCGGATCTTCACCTGGCTGTCAGCGCGGCCGAGGTAGTCGATCGTCCCGTCCGGCCGGAAGCTGGCCAGGTCGCCAGTGCGGTACATGCGAGCGCCAGGCCCGGCGAAGGGGTCGGGCACGAACCGGTCTGAGGTCAGCGCCGGCCGGCTGAGGTAGCCCCGTGCCAGGCATTCCCCGCCGATGTGCACCTCGCCTATCACCCCGGCGGGCACCAGCGCAAGCTCGCCGTCGAGCAGGTATATCCGCGCCCCGGTGACTGGCCGGCCGATCGGCGGGAGCGCGGGCCAGGCGGCGGCGCCGGCGACCGGGAGCGCGTGGCTCGTGGCCGCGTGCGTCTCGGTGGGGCCGTAGTGGTTGTACAGCCACGCACCGCCCAGGGTGGTGACGAGCGCGCGGATGTCGTCGGTGATCGCCAGCGCCTCGCCCGCGGTGACGATCTCGCAACCCTGGCCCGGCAGCGGCGAGGCCAGCGCATCGGTGCCCAGCGAAGCTGCCTGGGCCAGCACGGCGACCGGCAGGAACGCGCGCTGCACGTCCTGGCCGGCCAGGAAGCCGGGCAGCTCGGAAAGCTCGGCGCGGCGCTCGGACGCCATCAGCACCAAGGTGGCCCCGGAGCACAGGGTGCTCCAGATCTCCTGGAAAGAGACGTCGAAGCTAGTCGATGCGAACTGGAGCACCCGGCGCGGCGGCGGGCTCTGCGGCGCGGCGTCGTGCAGCATCCAGTCGATCAGGTTGTCCGCGCACCGCCAGGTCTGGGCGACGCCCTTCGGCTGGCCGGTGGAGCCCGAGGTGTAGATCACGTAGGCCAGGTGCTCGGGGTGACGGGCCACCGGCGGGAAGGCGCCGGGCGCATCCGCCCAGGCCGCCTCGTCGGCGTCCAGGCAGAGCACCGGCGTGCCGTGGCCGCCGGGCAGGCTGGCGAGCAGGTCGGCCTGCGTCATCAGCAGCGCCGGGGCGGCGTCGGCGAGCATGACGGCCAGCCGCTCCGCCGGGTAGGCCGGGTCGAGCGGCACGTAGGCGCCACCTGCCTTGAGTATGGCGACCAGGCCGACGATCATCTCCGGTGACCGCCGCAGGCAGATCGCGACCCGGCTGTCCGGGCCGATGCGCAAGGCCCGCAGATGGTGCGCGAGCCTGGCGGCGCGCTCGCCAAGCTCGCGGTAGGTCATGCACTGGCGCTCGAACGAGACTGCGACCGCGTCAGGCGCGCGTGCCACGGCGGCGTCGAACAGGTCGCCGAGTCCGTGCGGGGGCCGGGCCTGGCGGGCGGTGCCCCACTCAAGCAGCTCGCGCCGGGCCTGGCGGGCGGTGCCCCACTCAAGCAGCTCGCGCCGCTCCTGCTCGTCGGTGAGCTCCAGCGCGCCGGCGGACTGGTCC
>JASIBM010000486.1 GCA_030045175.1 Streptosporangiaceae bacterium
GGGGCCTGCCGACGCGATCGACGCGATCGCCTCGGCGAACTGAGTGGCCGCCAGGCTAACCCCGTCGATAACTCGCCGAACCAGTCCCCGGTCAGCGGGACCATCCGCGGCGGGCCGAACCTGATGATCTCGTTGGCCGAGCCCTTGCTGAGCGAGGTGCGCAGGTAGAACGTGCCCGTCGCCGGGTCGTAATAGCCGACGCCGTCGCCGGCGCCGACGTTCCAGTTCCCCACGACCGGGATCATGTGCGGGGGCCCGAACCTGAAGGACCGGTAGACCGGCCCCGAGGCGAGCCCGTTGCGCAGCGTGAAGGTGCCCTTGCCGGGGTTGTAGTAGCCGATGTCGTCCTTGCGGCCGCCTGTCCAGTCGCCGACCAGCGGGATCATGCCTGGCTGCCCGAACTTGAACGTCACGTCAGGCCGGCCGTAGCGCAGGGTAAAGGTGCCCTTGCGCGGGCTGTAGTAGCCAACGCCGTCCCTGCCACTGCCGGTCCAGTCGCCGACCAGCGGAGTCACGTAGTGCGGGCCGAACGAGAACGTCAGGTTCGCCATGCCCTTCTTGGTCTTGAGGGCGCTGAGCAGGTGGAACGTCCCGTACTTGGGGGTGTAGAAGCCCACGCCGTCCAGGCCAGTGCCGCGCCAGTCGCCGATCAGCGGCAGCACGCGGGTGCCAGCGGAGATCGGCAGCTGCCCGGTGTAGTTGACCGGGCCGTGGGTTTGCGAGTCCCGCAGGCTGACCATTTCCGACTGAGGATTGAAATACCCCACGTTGGCGCGGGTGGGGATGGCGAAGTGGATGAAGTGGCTCGGCCATTGCTGCCATAGGTTGGCCGCGCTGCGCGCGCTGATCCTGGTCCAGTCGTAGTTGTCCGCCGCGTCGGCCATGTCCTGCTGTGATACCACGATGTAGCTGCCGCGCGGGCCGACCTCCTCAACGACCGCCACGTGCCCGTACCCGCCGATGCCCGGCGCGCCCGCGTCCCACTCGGCCACGGCGCCGACGGATGGCCGGCCGTTCACCACGATCCCGTGCGCAGCCGCCGTCGCGGCCCACTGCCCGCCATTGCCGAGCAGGAACCTCGGCTGCTTCACGTGGTAGACGGTGGCCTCGACGAAGGCGGCGTAGTTGGTGCACTCATCACCCGGGCTCATCCGCCAGTACGACTTCCACTGATGCGCGCCGTAGTGATAGCTGGAGTCGCCGTTGGCATCGCACCCGTTCCATCCCTGGCACACGTACATGGACGGCCCGCTGGTCCCGATGGGGATCTCGTCCTTGAGCGCGGGAAGCACGCCCCCGATCGTCAGCACGGCAGGCAGCCCTGCCGCGGTCAGCCGGTGCCAGCGAGGACGCCTTCGCTGGCGCCAGGGCCAGGGCCACCCACGCTCGCGCACGCGCTCTGGCTGCATGTCGATTCTCCTCGGGCTGGCTGCGACGCTGGCCTGGGGGGACAACCCCCCAGCGCCCCTGCGGCTGGCCTGGGGCATGACCCCAGGACCCCCGCGGGCGGTCAGCGGGCGGCGGATTGCGCTCATGGCATGCGATCAGGGCTACTATGCCGGTTCTCGCCCCCGCGCGCGGCCGATTCCGGCCGACTCGCCCAATCCCGGGGCCAATCGCCGGCCGCGTGACGCGTATCGTGATGGCATGCTGCCTTGGTCCGGCGACCTCGCGGGTCGCATAGACGAGCGCGTGATCACCAGTGAGCTGCTCAAGGGCAACCCGCTCGGCGACCCTTGGGAACGCCCGATCCTGGTGTACTTGCCACCCGGCTACGACGACGCAGGCTCTGGCCGGTTCCCATCGGTCTACGTGATACAGGGCTACACCGGCCAGGTCACCATGTGGCGGAATAGGACGCCGTTCAGGCGGCCATTCATCGAGACCGCTGACCAGGTGTTCGCCTCCGGCGCGGCGCCCGGCGCGATCGTGGTGTACGTCGACGCGTGGACCAGCTACGGGGGGAGCCAGTACGTCGACTCGGCGGGCACCGGCAGGTACCACTCTTACCTGTGCGATGAGGTGGTGCCCTGGGTCGACGCGAACTACCGGACGCTGGCCGACCGGGAGCACCGCGCGATCGCGGGCAAGTCAAGCGGCGGATTCGGCGCGATGATCACGCCGATGCTCCGGCCCGACCTGTTCGGCGCGCTAGCCACCCACGCGGGCGACAACCTGTACGAGCTGTGCTACCGCAGGGAGTTCGGCGACTGCGTCCGGGCGCTGCGGGAGTACGACGGCGACATATGGCGCTGGTGGGATGATTTCCGCTCCCGCGTCGCCTTTACCAAGAAGGCCGATCAGACGCTGCTCGGCATCCTTGGCGTCGCCGCGTGCTTCTCCGCGTCCGACGACGGCAGGCCAGAGTTGCCTTTCGACCCGAGGACCGGAGTCGTGCGCCAGGAGGTGTGGCAGCGCTGGCTCGACTGGGACCCGGTCAAGATGGTGCCAGGGCACGCCGCCGCGCTCTGCTCGCTGCGGGGAATCTGGATCGACGCTGGCACCGCCGACGAGTTCTACCTCGACGTCGGGGCGCAGGCGTTCCGCGCGGCGCTGGAGGCGGCCGGAGTCCGGCCTGAAGTGATCAGGTTCGAGCTGTTCGAGGGTGCGCACGGCGCGATCGACTACCGCTATCCCATGGCGCTCGCCTGGCTGTGCGAGCGAATCAGCGGCTGACACCGGCTGGCAGGCACCTTCGGGCCGCCGTCCGGGGTGCCTGAACGTTTGCCTGCCGCGGTGCGTAGATAGCAGGTACGTACTAGCCGCTGAGGAACGGAGGCAAGCTGGTGAAAGGCCGCTTGTTGGCAGCTGGAGTTGTGGCTGCCCTGATGATGCTGACCGCCTGCGGGAGCACCAACTCAACCACGACGAAGGTCAAGGTTACGACGCCCGGGTCGGGCAGTAGCGCCTCGGCAGCGTCGAGCTCGCAGGTCAAGGAGAGGAGTACCGCCATCGGCACGGTGCTCGTCGACTCGGCCGGGCACACCATCTACTGGTTTGCCAAGGACACGCCAACGACTTCTAACTGCAACGGGTCTTGCGCGACGTACTGGCCACCGGTGAAGGGTCCGGTGACCGCGGCGCCTGGCACGTCGCTGCCAGACAAGTTCGGCACGATCAAGAGGGCGGACGGCACCGTCCAGGCCACGTACGATGGCCACCCGCTCTACACCTACGCGGGCGATTCTTCGGCAGGCCAGACCTCGGGTAACGGGCTGAAGGCTTCTGGCGGGCTGTGGTGGGCGATGACCCCGACCGGGACCATTCCCGCCAAGGCGCACCCGTCGCCAAGCTCGTCGTCATCTAGCGGCAGCGGCGGCTACGGGTACTGACGCCTCGCCATCGCCGGGGCCATGGCCGGGTCAGCGACGTTGAGGTGGTCGCTGACCCGGGACAAGGACGCTGAGCGCCGAGGGCAGGACGCGGATCCGCAGCGGCGTGCCTGCCGGGAGCGGCGTCGCGCACGGGAGCGGCTCGCCGTCGGCGGCGGCAGGCAGGTCGCGGTCCATGGTGATCGTCGCCTCGGTGCCCCGGTCGAGCGAGATCTGCGGGAGGCTCACGTGCGAGCCGTCCTTGATCTTGGCGAGCGCCCGGATGAACGTTAGCTTGGGGCCGTGCCGCATGAGCACGATGTCGAGCATCCCGTCGTCTATCAGCGCGGGTGGCGCGACTCGCATCCCGGCCCCGAAGTAGGCCGAGTTGGCCACGACCACGGCGTAGCCGTCGAACTCGTGCGGGCTCGGCTGGCCCGTGATCGTCACCGCGAACCGCACGGGCTGCCAGCCAGCGAGCACGCGCAGGGCGGCAACCGGGTAGGCCAGGGATCCGCCCAGCCAGCGGGTGGTGTTCGCGACTTCGCCGGCCCGCGCAGGCAGGCCCGCGTAGACGCTCCCGGCCACGATGGCCTCTGGCGCGCGCGGCGTGCTCACGCCGATCAGGTCGACCTGCCTGAGCGTGCCGCCGGCCAGCACCCTGGCGGCGTCCGCCGGATCGGCAGGGATGCCAAGCACGCTCGCGAGGTCGTTGCCCCGGCCGGCCGGGATCAGCCCGTAGCCGGCTCCCGCGCTGGCCGCGACGGCGGCCAGCGCCCCGGCCATTCCGTCGCCGCCGATCGCCACGACCACCTCGCCGCGGCCGGCCGCGGCCGCTGCTAGGTCCCTGGCGTGCGCGAGGCTGGCCGACTCGAGTACCTGGTGCTCGGCTCCCGCCGCCGCAAGCACCCGCTCAACGTGTGGCAGCAAGGCGCGGGAGCGGCCGTTGCCTGCCACGGGGTTGACGATCAGGCAGAGCGGCCGGCCCGCGCCCGCCGCCTCGTCCCCTGGACCGCAGCCCACGCTCGCCTCCTCGTCGCCAGGAATGCAAAGGTTACCGCCGGGCCGGCGTACGATCTGGTGGTATGGCAGCCATCGACCTCGGCGAGGCGCGGTTCCTGCACGTGCAGACCACCACGGACACCCGTGCGGAGGCGATGGAGCTCGCGCATGACGCCGTGCAGGCCAGGCTTGCCGCGTGCGCCCAGGTGGCGGGCCCGGTCGCGAGCACGTTCTGGTGGGAAGACGGGATCGAGCGGGCCGAGGAATGGATGGTCATGCTGAAGCTGCCCGCCGACAGGTATACCGAGCTCGCCGAGTTCCTGATCGAGCGGCACAGCTACGACGAGCCAGAGATCATCGCGACGCCGATCGTGGCTGGCTCCTCCGGGTACCTCGATTGGATCATGGAGGAGACCAGGCCCCAATGAGGCCAGCACACCACGGGCTCTACGGGCCGGGCTCGGTGACCTGGCAGGTGATGGGCGAGCCTGTGATGTGGGTGGCTGGGCTGCGCGCGATGTACCTCCAGGCGCTGCATCCCAGGACCATGCGAGCCACCTGGCAGAACACGGCGTTCGCCCGGCCGGGCGAGGCGTGGGGCCGGTTCACGAGGACGCTGGAGTTCGTCAACGTGCGTACCTACGGCTCGCTGGCCGAGGTGGACAAGGCCGGCCGGCGGGTGCGCAAGGTGCACGCGTCGCTGACAGGGACCGACGCCGACGGATCGGTCATCAGGCTGGACGAGCCCGAGTTGCTCACGTGGGTGCACTGCGGTGAGGTCGCGTCCTACGCCGACGTCGCCAGCCGGTGCGGCATGCCGCTGTCGGCCACCCAGCTCGACGAGTTCGTGGCCGAGCAGCGGCGCAGCGCCGTGGTCGTGGGACTCGAGCCGGCGGGCGTGCCCGCCAGCATGGCAGAGCTCGACGCGTACTACGAGCGGATGCGGCCAGGGCTGTACGCCTGCGACGAGGCGCGGCAGGCGCTGCGGCGGTCGTTCGTCCCCGACGTGCCCTGGCCCTACACCGGCCTGAGGCTGGTGATCCCGCCGCTGAACGTGCTCGCCTTCGCCAGCTTGCCGCGCTGGGCGCGCAGGCTCTACGGCGTTCCCGCCAGCCCGGTCACCGACCTGAGCACGACGCTGACCCTCCGCGCGATGTACCTCGCCACCACTCGCGTCCCTCGGCGGCTGCTCGGCATCCCGGCCGCGGCCATCGCGGCGTGATGAACGACCGACGTTACAAGACTGATCGTGAGGCCCGATGCGAATCGCTGGTGAGACGATTGGAGTCCGCGGGGCGGCCCTGCTCATCGGGACGGCCGTGACGGGGATCATGCTCGCCGGTTACGGCTGGTGGAACCTGAACGACGTGCCAGCCGGGGCGGGGGTCACCGTCCCCGGGCCGGTCGCGTCCGCGCCGGCTACCAAGCCAAGCCGGGCGCCGAGCTCACAACTGAGCGCGCAGTCTTACGCCTCGCACGCATACCAGGTCTGGCCGGGCAAGCCAAGCGCCGCGGCCAGGGCGGAGGAGACCGGGCTGATCATCAGCGTGCGCAGGCAGGGACCGGGAATCTGGGTGCAGGCGCACGCCGCCGGCCAGCCGGCGCCCTCGCCGAGGTACTACCCGGCAGGCGCGAGGGTGTACGTGACCGGCGACGACGGCTTTGTCGTCACCAACGCGCAGGGAAGGATCGTTCAGTGAGCAAGGACACCGGCTGGGTCACCCGAAGCAAGCGGCCCGCGCCGGACGACGGTGCCCTCGCGCGACCCTCGCATACCCCAGTGGAATGGGCGCAGGGCTTCGCCGCCGAGTGGGCGCCCACGGTCGCGCGCGTCATGCTGGGGCTCGTCCTGGCCTGGTTCGGCTATCACGAGCTCGTCCAGCCGAGGCAGTGGACCGGCTACGTGCCCTGGGTTTCGCCGTCGTCCACCGTGGCCATCATCCTCGTGCTCGCGCACGGCTGGGTACTGCTGATGCTGGCGGTGGCGATCATCGCCGGCGTCGCGCTCCGGCTGGCCGCGGCCATCACCGCGCTCGCCGTGCTGCAGATCGCGATCACGCTAGCCGTCACCGTAGGGGTGAGCGACATCACGATGCGGGACGTGGGCGTGTTCGGCCTGGCGGTCTGCCTGACCGGCGGCGCCAGGCAGCGAGCCGTGCTCACCGACTAGGGCGCGCGGTGCAGGTCCTGGCGAAAGGGAACCCAGCGGGCCACTGCGGCGTCCAACCGGCATGACTGCTATCAGCCGCCGAGCCGCGGCACTCACGACTGTCCTTCTGGCCGGTGTCCTGATCAGTGCGGGCGCGACGGCATGCAGCGCGACCAAGCCTGAGCACAGGCCGGCTCCGCACGGGCGGCCGCCGGTCTCGTCGGCCGTGTTGACCGCGAGCCAGCTGAGCACGCTGCGGGCGTATGGCGCGGGCGACTCCGCGTTCGGGCTGAACCTGCTGTCCACGCTGTGCCGCACCCAGCCTGGCAGCAACGTCGTGCTCTCCCCGGTCAGCCTGGAAACCGGGCTCGGCATGGCGTACCTCGGTGCCCGCGGCGCCACGGCGACGGCGATGGCGAAGGTGCTGCACCTGCCGGCCGCCACCGGCCACGATCTTGCCATGGGATTGCGCGCCAGGTCGGCACTGCTAGCTTCGCTGAACCGCCCCGGGGTGACGTTCACGACAAGCAACCGGATCTGGGCCGATCCCTCGCTGGTCACCAACTCCAGCTACATAGCCGCGCTGCGGGCCGGCTACCAGGCCGGCCTCACCAACGCGCCGCTGCTCTCAGATCCGCAGCGAGCGCTGCGGGAAATCAACGCGGCGATCGCGGCGGACACCAGGGGGCACATCAAGGACCTGCTGCCGTCCGGGTCGATCCCGCCGCAGACGATCGGCTGGGTGCTGACCGACGCGCTGTACCTGAACGCGGCGTGGAAGACGCCGTTCGAGCACGCCATGACTGCCGCGGGGCCGTTCGCCGCGCCCAGCGGCCGGGTAACCGCGCACTACCTGAACGGGGACGGCTTCACGATGGCGACCTCGTCGGGCTGGACCGCCGTTTCGCTGCCTTACAAGGGCAACCGCCTGGCGATGCTGGCCCTGCTCCCGCCCGCGGGCGGGCCGGCGCGGACCTGCCGCCTACCCGGCCTGTCCACGCTCGGCACGCTCACGGCGAGCCTGGCGACCAGCCGGGCGCAGACGGCCATCGCGCTGCCCAAGGTCAGCCTCGCGAGCAGCGAGTCCTTGCGCGGCGTGCTGACCACGCTCGGCATGGGCGCCGCGTTCGGCCCGGGCGCGGACTTCAGCGGGATCTCTCCGAAGGCAGGCGGCATCGGCTTCGTCCAGCACGCCGCGACGCTCAAGGTGGCCGAGAAGGGCACCGTGGCCAGCGCCGCGACGGCGATCGGCATCACCTCGCTGGCCGTGCGGGTGCAGCACACAGTCTCCTTCGACCGTCCTTACCTGCTGCTGCTCAGGGACTCGATGACCGGCGAGCCGCTGATGCTCGCCTGGGTCGCGAACCCAGCGCAGGGGTAAGGTACCAGGGCGCTCGGGCTGGCTAGGCTGGCGCGGGACCTGGGCGGGCCGAGGCCGGCACGTTCCATGAGCTGATCACCGGCTCGGCGTGCTCGGTGCCAAGCGTGCAGAAGGTACCCGTGTCCAGCCGGAACAGCTGCCCTTGCGCGGCTGGCAGCCGCAGCGAGCGCGCCGCGAGTATGCGCAGCAGGTGGCCGTGGGCCACCAGCGCCACGTCACCACGTGCCAGTAGGGGCCGCACCATGGCGAGCACGCGGTCGGCCCGGTCACCGACCTGGTCCACCGTCTCGCCCGGGTGCCCCGCGTCGTCGGGGATCACCCCGTCCCGCCACAGGTTCCAGCCGGGCCGCTGTTCCCTTATCTGCGCGGTGGTGATGCCCTCGTAGCCGCCGTAGTTCCATTCGGTGAGGTCGGCGTCGACCTTGGCGTCGATCAGGCCAGCCAGCTCGGCGGTGCGCATCGCGCGCCGCATCGGGCTGGTGAACGACGCGGCGATCGGCATGATCGACAGCCACCCGGACAGCGCGATGGCGGCGTCCTCGCCTGCCTTGGTGAGCGGCAGGTCGGTGCGGCTGGTATGCCTGCCGCTTCGGCTCCACGCCGTCTCGCCGTGCCTGATCAGAATGATTTCGCCCATGCGGCCATACTTGCGCATGGCAAGGCGTGCCCGTGACCCACTTGAAGCGAGCTGCGTGGGTGCCAGGAGGCGAGGTAAGGACACTGTCGCCACTAGGTCATGTTTGCCCGCTTCGGGCCTAGTCGGCTTGACGGCACGGGTAGTCTCCTTCGGTCAGTGCAGGCCGCAGGGTCACGGCGCCTGAAACTCCTGGTAGGAACCCCGAAAGGTGTCGTTTGATGCAGCTTGGCGCTCCGTCGGTGCACGACGCTCGCGAGGCGGGGGAGGCAGAACTCGGGGATAGCGCGGCGGGGGACGCAGGCGCGGGGGGCAGGGCGGCGGGGGACACCAGGGCGGGGGACGCGGCAGGGAAACGCCGTCAGGCCGGCCAGGTGGCCGTGCGCAGGCCGGTCGTCGAGCGGATCGCGTGCTGGAGCGCCAGGCACAAGGTGATCGCCCTGCTCGCCTGGCTCGCCGTGGTGGGCGGCGCGGTGGTTGCGGGGCACTTGTTCGGCACCCAGAGCCAGCCGCAGTACGACCCGGGCCCGTCCGGCGTGGCCGAGCGGATGCTGAGCCGGCTGGACGTGGTGACTCCGCCGTCAGAAAGCGTGCTGATCCAGTCCAAGATGCCCGGGCCGCAGTACTCGTTCGCTGCGGACCCGCAGCTGCGGTTCGCCGCCAGGGACGTGGTCGCCGCGCTGCGCGCGCTGCCTGGCACGGCGTCTCACATCGACTCGCCGTTCGGCAGGAACGGCCGGGCGCTGATCGCCCCTGGCGGGGGAAGCGTGCTGATCACGTTCCAGGTGGCCGGGCCTAATAGCGCCGCCGACACGACCGTGCTGCGCGCCCTGCACGCGGTGGCCGCGATCCAGGCCAGGTACCCGAGGCTGGTCGTCGCCGAGGCCGGCGGTGCCAGCGTGGACCGGGCGGCGACGGCGATGATGGGTCAGGACTTCCACAAGGCGGCGATGACCTCGGTCCCGCTTACCTTGCTGCTCTTGCTCATCGTGTTCGGCGCGCTGATCGCCGCGGGAATCCCGGTACTGCTTGCGGCCGGCGCGGTCACCACCGCCGTGTCGCTGCTAGCGATCCCGAGCCGGTGGCTGCCGATCGGTCAGGGAACGTCCGAGGTCGTCTTGATCATCGGCATGGCTGTCGGGATCGACTACACGCTGTTCTACCTGCGGCGCGAGCGCGAAGAGCGAGCCGCGGGCGCCTCCTGCTACGCCGCCTTGCGCACCGCGGCGGCCACGTCCGGCCGGGCGATCGTGATCTCCGGCCTGACCGTGATGATCTCGCTGGCCGGCCTGCTTTTCACCGGGATCGACATGTTCACCGGCTTCGCGATCGGCACGATCACCGTGGTCGGCGTCGCCGTCGCGAGCTCGCTGACAGCGCTGCCCGCCTTGCTCTCGGCGCTCGGGCCATGGGCGGACCGGGCCAAGCTGCCGTTCCTCGGCAAGGCGAGAACGCAGGCCAGGCCGTCCCGGCTGTGGATCGCGCTGGTCGCCCGGGTGGTGCGACGCCCGCTGCTGTGGGGCGGGCTGACGGTCGGCGTGCTCGGGGCGCTCGCCCTTCCTGCGCTCGGCATGCGCCTCGGGAGCCCGGCGATCGACCTGCCGTCCAGCCTGCCGATCGTGCGCACGCTCGATCAGATCCAGCATGACTTTCCCGATGGTCCGGCGCCCGCTCAGGTGGTCGTCGAGGGGGCCGACGTGAATAGCCAGGCGATGACCGACGCGCTGGCCGGGCTGCGCGCCATTGCCAGCGCGGGCGGGCCGATCGCCGGACCGGTCAGCGCGCTGCCGGTGGGCCAGGGCCGGGGCATGCTCATCACCGTGCCGCTCGCGGGCCACGGCTCGGCCGGCAACTCGTTCGGCGCGCTCGCCGCATTGCGCGGCCGGATACTCCCGGCCACCCTGGGCCGGGTCAGGGGCATCGCGTACGCGGTCACCGGCGACGTGGCGAATGAATACGACTTTCGATCGGCGCTGCGGTCGGCGGCGCCGCTGGTATTCGGGATCGTGGCGGCGCTCGCGTTCATGCTGTTGCTCGTCGCCTTCAGGTCGCTGGCGATCCCGGTCGTGTCGATCGGGCTCAACCTCCTCTCCGTCGGCGCCGCCTACGGCCTGATCACGCTCATCTTCCAGGACGGGCGGCTGGAGTCCCTGCTCGGGTTCACCTCGTTCGGCGGGATCATGGACTGGGTGCCGTTGTTCATGTTCGTCTTCTTGTTCGGGCTCAGCATGGACTACCACGTGTTCATCCTGAGCAGGATCGCCGAGCGCCACCGGCGCGGCGACACCACGCCGGTGGCGGTGGTCAAGGGCATCTCCAGCGGGGCAGGGGTGGTGACAAGCGCGGCCGTGATCATGGTCGCGGTGTTCTCGATCTTCGCGACGATGTCGACCATCGACCTGAAGATGATCGGGGTGGGGCTCGCGTTCGCCGTGCTCGTCGACGCGACCGTGGTGCGCGGCATCTGCATGCCAGCCGCCCTCGCGCTGCTCGGCGAGCGGAGCTGGTACCTGCCGAGATGGCTGCGCTGGCTGCCCGCCGCGCGGCTATAGCGGTTGAGCTTGTCCCCGGCGGGCAGCCAGCGCGGCCGGATCGATCGGCGGCAGCAAGCTACGGCAGCGTCAGGATCTCGTGGCCGTCCGCGGTGACGAGCACGGTGTGCTCGAACTGCGCGGTCCGCCTGCGATCCCTGGTCACCGCCGTCCAGCCGTCGGGCCACATGTCATAGGCAATCGTCCCGAGCGTCAGCATGGGCTCGATCGTGAACGTCAGGCCCGGCTCCATCACCAGGTCCGCGTTCGGGTCGTCAAAGTGCGGCACGATCAGCCCGGAGTGGAAGGTCGTCCCGATCCCGTGCCCGGTGAAGTCCCTGACCACGCCGTACCCGAACCGGCGCGCGTACGACTCGATCACCCGCCCGATGACGTTGAGCTGCCTGCCGGGGATCACCGCGTCGATGCCGCGCATGGTGGCCTGCCTGGTCCGCTCGACGAGCAGCCTGGACTCCTCGTCCACGTCGCCCGCAAGGAACGTCGCGTTGGTGTCGCCATGCACGCCGCCGATGTAGGCCGTGATGTCGATGTTGACGATGTCGCCGTCCTCGATCACCGTGTCGTCCGGTATGCCGTGGCAGATCACCTCGTTGAGCGAGGAGCAGAGCGACTTGGGGTAGCCGCGATACCCGAGCGTGCTCGGGTACGCCCCGTGGTCACACAGGAACTCGTGGCCGACCCGGTCGAGCTCGTCGGTGCTGACGCCGGGCTCGACGTGCCTGCCTACCTCAGCGAGTGCCTGCGCGGCGATCCGGCCGGCCACCCGCATCCGCTCGATCGTCTCGGCGTCCTTGACGTCGGGCTCGCCGATCTTAGGGTGCTTCCTGCCCACGTACTCGGGGCGCGGGATGCGGGCGGGTACCTGGCGCGGCGGTGAGATTCTGCCGGGCCGCAACGTCGTCACCATGATCTGAGAGTCTAGTTGCCATGGACGATGATCAGCGCTGGTGGTTTTGCCTCAAGCATCACGCGGCCGAGCAAGGCGCCGGCTGCCCAGGCAAGGACAGGCTGGGCCCGTACGCCACTCGCGAGGAGGCCGAGCGGGCGCTCGAGACCGTGCGGCGCCGCAACGAGGAGTGGGACGCTCAGGATTAGGGCTGCCGGACATGCCCTAACGGCGCCCGCACGCCTGCGACGCAGTAAAGTCGAATTGCTTTGTTTCACGGCTTACCCAGCCGGAAGGGCGTTAACTGTGACATCAGATTGGTCTGGCGGGGGGCTGCCGCCGGCTGCCAGGGCCCGGATGGCGGAGATCAGCAAGAGCGGGACCTGGGGTTCGGCGCTCAGCACCGATGAGTTCGCGGCGATCAAGAGCGTCGGCTTCGAGCCGGCCGGCCAGGTGCTCGGCGCGGCGGTCTACAACATCGGCTATGCGGGCGGCTACGGCTGCCCGGGCAGCTGGGGATATCGCTACGGCAGCTATTACGGTGGCGGCGGCGGAACCTCGGTGTCCGGCTCGACCCGGATGTCGGTGTACGGCCCGCTGGTCCGCACGATGTACGAGGCGCGGCGCGCCGCGATCGGGCGGATGACCGCCGAGTGCGCCGAGCTGGGCGGTCATGGCGTGGTGGGCGTCTCGCTGACGATCGGCAGGTTCCCCGCCGGGGGGCTGGAATTCAAGGCCATCGGGACGGCAGTACGGGTTCCTGGCGCGATCCGGCTGCGCAACCCGTTCACATCTGATTTGTCTGGTCAGGATTTCGCCAAGCTCATCGCCGACGGCGTGGTGCCGGTCGGGCTGGCGCTCGGCATCTCGATCGGCAGCAGGCACGACGACTGGCTGACCAGGAACCAGACCCGGTGGGGAGCGGGCAATACCGAGGTCAGCGGCTACACCGACCTGGTCAACAGCACCAGGCACGACGCCAGGCACCAGCTTGAGCTCGACGTGCGGCGGATGGGCGGTGAGGGCGTGGTGATCCAGAGCATGGACCTGCGGATCGGCGAGCACGAGTGCCGGATGCAGGAGGGCGCGCGTGACCATATCGCCGAGGTGAGCATCGTCGGCACGGCGATCACGCATTTCAGCAGGTCGCAACGCATCTCCGAGCGGCCAAGCCTGGCCATCTTGTCGCTGGACCCGCAGCGCAGGCAGGCCGCGAGGGTCCGGCTCGGTCAGGTATGACGTCCCAGGGGCTCGGCACTGGCCTTCCGGCCGCGGCGCAGGCGCGGATGGCCGAGATAAAGGCGAGCGGCACGTGGGGATCGGCGCTGACCGTCGGGGAGTTCACCGCGATCAAGGCGGTGGGTTTCGAGCCGGCCGGCCAGGTCTTCGGCGCGGCCGTCTTCAATATCGGCTACCCGGGCGGCTCTAGCTGCCCGACTTACGGAGAGGGCGGCAACCGCGGCTACGGTACCGCGGTGTACACGGAGATTTCCGGCTCAGGATCGTCGGCGGCGTTCGGGCCGATGGTCAACGCGATGTACGCGGCCCGCAAGAAGGCGATCGACCGGATGTCGGCCGAGTGCGCGGCCCTCGGTGGCCACGGGATCGTGGGCGTGTCGCTGGACATCGGGCCCTTTCCCGGCGGCGGCGTCGAGTTCAGGGCCATCGGCACGGCGATCAGGGCGCCGGGGGGCGGCAGGCTGCGCGTGCCCTTCACCTCGGACCTGTCCGGCCAGGACTTCGCCAAGCTGATCATGGCGGGCGTCGTGCCGGTCTGCCTGGTGCTCGGCATCTCGATCGGGGTGCGCCACGACGACTGGCTGACCAGGGGGCAGTCGCGCTGGACGGTGGGAAATGTCGAGATCGGCGGCTACACCGAGCTTGTCAACCGGACCAGGCAAGACGCCAGGAACGAGCTGATGCTCGACGTCAGCCGGGTGAGCGCGGACGGCGTGGTGATCCAGCGCACCGACCTGCGGGTCGGCGAGCACGAGTGCCACGGCCGGCCGGGCGCCCACGATCACGTGGCCGAGGTCACCATGATCGGCACCGCGATCGCGCGGTTCGCCGCGGAACGGCCGGCCGCCGAGCGGCCCAGCCTGGCGGTGCTGTCGCTGGACCCGGAGCGGCGCCGCGCGGCCAGGGCCGGCGTCGGCCGCCTGGGCACGGCGGCGGTTGGCGACGCCGTGCCTGACCTGCGCGATGCCCAGGAGCTCAGCCACGAAGCGGACGAGGAACCCCAATGACCTCCGCCGACGGCAGCGCGCGCCTTCCGGTCGCCGCGCAGGCCCGGATGGCCGAGATCAAGGCCAGCGGCACCTGGGGCTCGGCGCTCAGCGTGGCCGAGTTCATCTCGATCAGGTCGGTCGGGTTCGAGCCGGTCGGCCAGGTGCTCGGCGCCGCCGTTTACAAGATCGGCTACGAGGGCAATCATGTCTGCCCGACCTACCGGGGCCGGACGGAGGCCGCCAAGGCCCAGGCCATGCGCAAGCCCCGGATCTACACGGCGGTCTCCGGGGGGCCCAAGGCTTCGAACTCGTTCAGGCCGATGCTTCAGGCGCAGTACGCGGCGCGGAACGCGGCGATCGGCCGGATGGCGGCTGAGTGCTCCGAGCTCGGCGGGCACGGGGTCGTCGGCGTCGCGCTGACGATCAGCCCGTTTCCGGCCGGAGGCATGGAGTTCAAGGCGATCGGAACCGCCGTCCGGGCACCCGGAGTAGAGCCGATCAAGCAGCCCTTCACCTCTGAGCTGTCTGGCCAGGAGTTCGCCACGCTGCTGATGATGGGCCTGGTGCCTGTCGCCATCGTGGCAGGCATCTCGATCGGCGTCAGGCACGAGGACTTCAGGACGTTCGATGAGGCCTCCGGGTGGTGGAACACCGAGGTAAGCGGCTACTCCGACCTGGTGAACAGGACCAGGGGCGACGCGCGGGACCAGCTGCGCAAGGACGTGACCAAGCACCACGCCGCTGGCGTCGTCACCAGGGCGATGGAGATGCGGATCGATGAGTACGAGTGCAAGGGCCTTGAGGGAGCCGGAGCCAAGGACCACGTGGCCGAGGCGACGATCGTCGGCACCGCGGTCGCCCGGTTCGGGCAGGGCAAGCGGCCCATCCGAACTGCCACCCTCGCCGTCATGTCGCTAGATGAGCGAAAGGCGCCCGGGGTAAGCGAGGTAACTATGATTGACCCGATGATGAGGAGCAGTGAATGACGCAGCAGTCCACCGACTTGGGAGCGGCTGGAGTCCCGCAGGATGCGATCCGGCGGCTCGCCGAGCTTCAGCCGGGCAAGGCCGGCTCTATCTTCACGTCAGACCTTTCTGTCAACGAGTTCCTGCTCGTGCGCGAGGCGGGCTTCCGGCCGCTCGGGCTCGTGCTTGGCAGCTCGATCTACCACGTGGGCCTGCAGATCGGCAGGTGGAACAAGAACCAGGAGCTAGACGTGCTCTCCCAGGCGATGTACCACGCCAGGGAGCTCGCGATGAGCCGGATGGAGGTCGAGGCCAAGACGCTCGGCGCTGACGGCGTCGTCGGGGTGCGGCTCGATGTCGAGATGAAGGAGTTCGGCTCCGACATCGCCGAGTTCATCGCCGTCGGCACCGCGGTCAAGGCCGAGCCGAACGCCGGCGGCGGGGGAGTGAAGAACTGGCGTAACAACAAGGACCTCCCGTTCACCTCCGACCTGTCCGGCCAGGACTTCTGGACGCTGATCAGGGCCGGCTACGCGCCGCTCGGCATGGTGATGGGCTCGTGCGTGTACCACATCGCGCACCAGCGGCTCGGCAGCGTCATCGGCAACATCGGGCGGAACGTCGAGATCGAGCAGTTCACCCAGGCGCTCTACGACGCCCGCGAGCTCGCGATGAGCCGGATGCAGGCCGAGGCCGAGGCGCTGCACGCGGAGGGCATCGTGGGCGTGCAGCTCAGGCAGCACTCGCACACCTGGGGCGGGCACACGACGGAGTTCTTCGCCATCGGCACCGCGGTGCGGCCGTTGCGCGATGACCACGTGATCGAGCGGCCGACCATGGTGCTCAGCCTGGACGCCTGAGTCCGGGCTGGACGGTTGGGTTCGGCTGGATGGCTGAGTCCCGCGTGGATGGCTGAGTCCCGGCTGGATGCCCATGCCTGGACCCGACGCCTGAGGCTGCCCTTCGCGGTGATCTGCAGGAGCACTCATAGCATCATGGAGTATCGAGTAGCACTACGTGCTAGCGCAGGTTTACGCAGCTAGTAGACTGCCTACCTTGATCGTGTGGCGCTCATCGACCCGCTTGCCGTGGAGTTCACCTACATCCAGATCGCCAATCACATCGAGGCGCGGATCGATGTGGGCGAGTTCAAGCACAAGTTGCCAGCGGAACGCGCGCTAGCCGCCGAGTACGGCGTCGCTTACCAGACGCTGCGCCGGGCGATGCAGGTACTGCGTGATCGCGGCCGGATCATCACCCGCCAGGGCCGCGGCACGTTCGTCGCCCCGCCAGCGCGCACCTGAGCCGGGCCTTACCTGAGCCGGGCCTTACCTGAGCCGGGCTCCGGCTGAGCCCGCCGGGGAACGAGGCAGAGAGCAGCGCCGGCGAAACGGCGAAAGTGGAGCTGGCCTACGGGCGCGTGTCGGGACCAGTGATCCTGTCGAGCAGCCGGGCTAGCTGGGCGCGCGCCGCGAGCCTGCGTGCGTGGGGCGGCACCGGGCTCGGCGGTCGCTCGCACCGGCCGGCCACGGCAAGGCTGACCAGATGCTGCGCGCCGTCGAAGGTAACCGGCGCCTGGGCGGGAAGCACGCGCAGCGCCTCGTGCGCGATGCCGTCAAGTTCGTTGTCACCCTGGTCCAGCGCGAAGATCGCGGTCCCGGCCCGCTTCGCGTCAGCGACGTGCTCGAGCAATTCGTCTGGTGCCGGGCCTGGGCTGACGACCAGCAGCGTCTGCGCGGCGCCAGCCTGGTCCAGCCGCTCGATGCCGACGCTCAGGTGTGGTGGCGCTCCAGCCGGCGGTGCCCAGCGCACGAGCGTTGGCGCCAGATCGGGCAGCCCGGCCAGGCGGGCCTCGTCGGCCAGGTGCGCCGTCATGTGCCACGGCTCCCAGGCGGGCGTCCCCACGATCAGCAGGCCGTGCGACCTGGTCGCCCGGCGGCGCAGGCTCCCCGCGAACTCGCTGGTGCGCTCGACCCAGCCGGTCGGCGCCAAGGCCGCGCGCAGCGCCTCGACCTGGGCCGCGTTCATGGGAAGTCCCGGGCTGGGATCACGGGAAGCCCTGGGCTGGAGTCACTGGAAGTCCAGTTCTGGTTCACGGAGAGTTCCTGTGTTAGTTCACGGCAAGTCGCTGAGCTTGGTTCACGGGGAGTCGCTGAGCTTGGTTCAAGGCAAGTCCGGGCAATGGCTCGCAGAGAGCCCGGGGACTTGGGGCTCATGGGCATCCTGGGCTGCGCTCGCCGGAGCGTCATGCTGCCCGATGCGGGGGCGCCGCGCGGGAAGAGCGGGCCGGTTCAGCCGCCGCGCTGGCCTGTGCGAGTCTACCCGTATGACGAGTGCCGGCACAGGAGGCTTCCGATGAGTCGTGCGCACATCGGCTACGCGGCGATGCTCGAGCAGTTCGGGCCGCTAGAGGTAACCGGCTACACGGCCGCCGCCGAGGCCGCGGGCTTCACCGGGGTGATGGCGGCGGACCACTTCCAGCCGTGGGTGCCAGCTCAGGGCCAGGCGCCGTTCGTCTGGAACGTGCTCACCGCGATGGGCGAGCGCACGGCCGGGGATCTCGGCCCGGGCGTCACCTGCCCGTCGTTCCGCTTCCACCCGGCGGTCGTGGCGCAGGCGTCGGCGACGCTCGCGACGATGTACCCGGGCAGGCACTGGCTCGGCATCGGCTCGGGCGAGGCGCTGAACGAGCACGTAGTCGGCGGGTACTGGCCGGAGGCGCCGGAGCGGCTCGAGCGGATGTGGGAAGCGATAGAGATCATCCAGAAGCTGTTCAGCGGCAAGGATGTCAAGCATCGCGGCGCGTACTTCCGGATGGAGACGTGCCGGCTCTGGACGCTGCCCGACGCGCCGCCGCCCATCTACATCGCCACCGCGGGGCCGTTGACGGCGAAGCGGGCGGGGCGTGCCGTGGACGGGATCATCACCCCCGGCGCCCCGGCGGAGAAGATCTCGATGCTGCTCGACAGGTTCGACGCCGGCGCCAAGGAGGCCGGACGAGATGAAGGTAGCCAGGTCAAGATCCTTCAGCTGCATCTTTCATGGGCGCCAACGGATCGGCAGGCGCTGGACAACGCGGTGAGCGAATGGCCCAATGGCGGGATGAAATTCGCCAAGCAGGACATCCGGTCTCCCTACGACTTCGAGCAGATGGCCAGGCTGGTCCGGCCGGAGGACTTCACCGGCCGGATGCTGATCACATCGGATCTCGACGCGCACCGGGCCGACATCCAGCGCTACCTTGACCTCGGCATCGACCGGGTCTACCTGCACAACGTCGGGCGCAACCAGGAAGAGTGGATCGACGCGTTCGGCCGTGAGGTGCTGCCCAAGCTGACCCGCTGAGCGGGCGTGCGCTGGCCCGGGG
>JASIBM010000487.1 GCA_030045175.1 Streptosporangiaceae bacterium
CGCGCTCACGCTGGCGTCCTCGGTCTCGTCGGGCGAGCGCCTTGGCACGCTCAGGGAGTTGCACGGGCCGCGTCATCCCGCCCTGGGCGGCTCGCTGGAGGATGAGTTGTCGTTGCTGCTTGGTGAGCCGTGGGACGCCGAGCTCGAGCCGTTCAGGCACGCATCGGCTGGCGCGCCCGTTCGCTGGCTGCACGCGACCGGCTAGTCTTCCCGCTCGCTGGTCTTCCCGCTCGCCTCCGCGCGCTTTAGGGCGCCGCCTGCCCTCGTCGCGAAAACCACGCTCCTCAACTTACGTTTTAACCTCGCCCTGCTTAGCAGTGCTCGGGTTAAAACGTAAGTTGAGCAGCGCAGTTTCGCGACGAGGGGCAAGCGACGGGCGGGAAGCTAGCGAGCGGGAAATTCAGCCGGTCGCGTGCAGCCAGCGAACCGGCGCTCCGGCCGAGGCGTGCCTGAACGGCTCTAGCTCGGCGTCCCACGGCACGCCGAGCAGCAACGACAACTCATCCTCCAGCGAGCCGCCCAGGGCGGGATGACGCGGCCCGTGCAACTCCCTGAGCGTTCCGAGGCGCTCGCCCGACGACACCGAGGCCGCCAGCGTCAGCGCGGCGCGCAACCTGTTCTCACTGATCATGACGTCGCCGTTCGCGCCGACCGTGGCCGAGAAGATGCCAAGCGAGGGCGTGCAGCTATAGCGCACCGCGTCGCAGCCTGGGCTCGCGTCCTCGGTGACCTCGAACCTCAGCAGGTTCCAGCCAGCCAGCGCCGAGGCCAGCTGGCCCGACGATCCTGGTCGCCCCTGCCACGCCAGTTCGGTCCGCACCGTGCCCGGCGCGGCCGGCTGGTCGATCCAGTGCAGGTTTACGGGTACGCCAAACACCCCCGCGACCGCCCACTCGATGTGCGGGCTCAGCGCCGGGGGCGCGGAATGAACCTGCAGCACGCCACGTACGGTCACCAGACCTCCCTGCCCAGACGACGAGGTGCGTCTTCCCCAACGAACCTCATCCGGGCGAGCGCTCAGGTGCCGGTCAATCGCGGCGCGCCGGTACTTCGGTGTTCCTGATACCGGTTGTTCTCTGTTACCAGTGTTCTCTGTTACCAGTGTTCCCGGTTACCAGTATTTTTGCTACCCAGTGTTGCTGATGCTTCAGCGCTGCTGGTACTTCGGTGTTGCTGGTGCGTCAGTGACATCGTTGTTCAGTGACATTGTGCAGCACACGGCATCGTCGCGCCAGCACCGCCGGCGGTCGCACCTCGGCCTGTGCGTGACGACCGGTGGCCGTGATGAGATAGATGCGTGATCCGGGGTCGAGATCTGCGCGCGAACCTCAACGCCGCCGGGTTGATCTTCACCGGCGAGATGTACGGCGTTCAGCTCGACCAGCTCGCCCTCGTGCTCAAGGCCGACGAGCGCCGCGCGGCCACGATCGCCGGCCGGTGGCGTGCCGAGGGGAAGGCTGAGCTTGCCAGGCTGGGACCTGGCCCCCGTTGGGCCTGGCTTACCCAGGCCGGCCTGGTGGCCTGCGGCCTGCCGTATCGCTCGAGCGCCCCCGGCCTGTCCAGGCTGGCGCACCTGCGCGCCGTGGTCGCCGTCAGGCTGGCGCTGGAGTCCGCGCCGCAGCACGCCGCGGCGGGGGCACGCTGGCGCAGCGAGCGACGGCTCAGGTCGCGGATCGGGAGCAGGCTCGGCCTGCGCGAGCACCTGCCTGACGCAGAGCTGCACTGGCCGGACGGAGCCCCCGTCCCCTGGGCTGGCGAGTGCTGGGCGATCGAGGCGGAGCTGACCGCCAAGCCGCTCGCGCGCACGGTGGCCATCATGCGCGAACTGCTGTCGCGGACCGGCGACTACGGCTGCCCGGCGGCCGACGTTTTAGTGCCCGGCCAGCCGCCTAGGCACGCCAGGGCCATTTACCTGTGCTCGGCCACCGCGATGCCGGTCGTGCGGCGGGCCAGGAACGCGCTGGGTGAGCTGGCCAGCCGGGTCGAGATCCGCAGCCTGCCCGACAGCGCAGGACTGCCGGCGCCGGCGCCGGCGAGCCGGCCCGGCCGCGCAGTGCCCAGCCACGCAGAGCCCAGATACGCAGAGCCCACCCACGCAGAGCCCACCCACGCAGAGCCCAGCCGCGCAGAGGCTGGCCGGTGATCCGCCGCTCGCTTGGCCTCGTCGTCGCGTATGCGATCATCCGCTTCGTCATCAGGGCCGCCGTGCTCATCGCCGCGGCAGTGGCGGCTGCGCTGGCGATGCCGGCCTCGCTCATCGCGGCCGCCGCGTTCGGCGTCGCGTGGCTGCGCGGCTGGCAGCCGAGGCGACTGCTGATCGCGGCAGCCTGGTGCATCCCGATGGTCGTGGTCTGGCTCGCCGTCATCGCGGGAGTCTCGCGGTCCCCCGGCTGGCTCACCGTCGTGGCCGCTCCATACCGGGCCTGGGTCGCGTTCTGGAACCTGCAGGCCGCGGGCGCCTACGCCAGGGCGGCGGCCACCATCGCCCCGGCGGCCATTCCACTCGGGCTGCTTGGCGGGGCCGCCGCCTGGTCATACCGGATCAACTCGCTTGCCTCAGGAGCCGGCGGCCTGTCGCCGGGCTCGGCCGTCGCCTTTGACCAGCGGCAGTGGCGACACCAGGTCCGGGCGGCGCGCGGCAGGATCGCGGCGCCAGGGTCAGTCCCACTCGGCACGCGGGGCGACCTGCTCAACGTCGGCGCTGTGATCAGATCGGTCGGCCACCGCGCCGGTCCAATCGCGGCGATCGGATACCAGCGGATGCGCTCGCACCAGGTCGTGATCGGCACGACGGGCACGGGCAAGACGACGCTGCTGCTCCGGCTCTGGGCTGCGTTCATGGCGACCGGCCTGCGACGCCACGCGGCCGGCCTCGGCCCGCCGCCGCTGCTCGTCGTGCTCGACTGCAAGGGTGGCTCCGACGCCAGGCGCATCGCCGACCGGGTCAGGCGGGTGCTGCGCGACGCGGGCGCGCGCACGACGGCGATCTGGCCGGACGAGGCGACCCTCACGCTGTGGTCACTACCACCGCGCCAGCTCACCACGACCCTGGTCGACCTCATCGAGCACGGGACGGGATCGGCCGCCTACTACACCGACGTCATGGAGGCCCTGATCGGGCTCGCCGTCGAGGCGCCGTGCGGGCCACCTACCAGCGCGGCCGACCTGCTCTCCAGGCTGGAGCCCGGCTGGCTTTCCCTGGCGTACGCGGCCAGCGGCTCGGCCGCCGACCACGCGATGATCAAGTCAGCCGCGGGACACATCGGCGACGTGGCGCTGCGGTTCCGTACCCTGTTCCGACGGCTCGGCGACGGCCTTGATGGCCCAGGCGACTTCGGTGACGCCGACGCCTGGTACTGCATCTTGGAGGGCACCGACCAGATACCGGTCGCCGAGGGACAGGCCCGCGCGCTCGTGGACCTGCTCGCCAGCTTCGCCGCGCGGGGCCAGGCGCGGCGCGAGATCCTGCTCGCCGTCGATGAGTTCAGCGCGGTGAGCAGGCGCCTGCCGATCTGGCAGCTCTACGAGCGGGCCAGGTCGCTCGGGCTCGCCGTCCAGGTCTCGGCTCAGTCGTGGCAGGGCCTGGCGCCCACGCAGGACGACAGGAACCGGATCGTGGCGTCCGCCGAGGGCGGCGTGTGGCTGCTGCGCACGCCGCGCCCGGAGCCGGTCGCCGCGCTGGCAGGCAACCGCAAGGTGACCCAGACCATGCGCCGGCTGCGCAGGTTCCCGGTATGGGCGCACCAGGGCTCGTCTCGACTGCATGACGTGCCCGTCGTCGACCCGGACCTGATCCGCAGGCTCGACGTCGGTCAGGCAGCGTACATCTACCGGGCAGGGGTGACCTACGTCCAGGTCAAGCGACTGGTCGCCGCCCCGGCCGAGGTCGCGCAGGCGCCGCGCGCCGACGGCAGGCACGACCGCTCCGTGCCAGAAAGCGCCCGGCCCGCCGATGGTGAGCGCGCGGGCACCCTGATCGGCGGTACCGGGCAGGCGGCTGTGCCGCACGTTGCCACCGCCGCGCCCGCTCCAGACGTCAGCATTGCCACCGCCGCGGCCCCGCCAGACGCCAGCTCGGTGCTTGACGCCGCCTTCGGCCCGGATCAGCGATGACCAGCAAGGCTAATCCGCGCGACCTGGCACCGAGCGACCCGTTCGCGGTGCTCGGCGTCGACCCAGCGGCTGACCTGACCGATGACGAGGTGAGATCGGCCTGGCGCAGGATCGCGGCGGCGACCCACCCGGACCGCGCCGATGGCGGCGATCCCGAGCGCTTCGCAGTCGCTGCCGCCGCCTATACCAGCCTGCGCACGCGCTCTGGCCGGGGCGAGGCCCGCGCCGCGTTGCAGTCGGCCGGCCCCGCCCCGGCGGGCCGACTGGGGTCGGGCCGATTCGGGC
>JASIBM010000488.1 GCA_030045175.1 Streptosporangiaceae bacterium
ACGGCGCGCTTGTAGTCCCGGTGGGCGCCTGATTCGGTGGTGGCGATGAAGCGGGTGCCGATCCGGGCGCCGTCGGCGCCAGCCGCGAGCACGGCAGCCAGTGCGCGCCCGTCACCGATCCCGCCCGCGGCCAGCACCGGCACGTCAGCAACGTCCAGTACCGCGCTCAGCAGCGGCAGGAGCGCGCTATGGCCCCGCACGTGCCCGCCAGCCTCGATACCTTGGACCACGACGACGTCGCAGCCCGCGGCGGCGGCCGCCGTGTCCTTGACCGGCCGGCGTCGGGGCTGCCAGACTTGCTGCTCGGCGAAGGGGCTCGCCCCGAATCGCGGCAACGGCCGCTGACAGTCCCTGTATCCGCGGGCAAGCGGTGAGGGCGGTTCATGGCCAGGGTGAGCGACGACGAGGTCTTGTTGTTGTGGCGAGCGCTGCGGTCCTTCCGTTCTGGCCGGCAGCCACGGTGCCGCCCGCGCGGCCGTCCGGCCCGCAGCGACTGCCCGTTGTGCGATCGCTGCCCGCGCTGGCATGGCCAGCCGGACGACTGGGCTGCGAGCATGGAAGAGACATCCGGGCAGATCGAGCGCCGCCAGGCGTCATGGCCGTGCAGCAGGCTCCTGGACTTGCTGTCACCGGAACTGACCAGGCTCGGTCCGTGATGGCGGGCCGGGCGGGCGGCTAGCGTGCCTGCCGCGACGCCGATGCCGCGCGGGCCGTCCGTCCTGACCTTGTATAGTGCGGCGGATCTGCTGACCGGACCGGGATGCCCGGCGTGCCGCTACGCGGCCGAGGCCAGCGACCGGTACCTGCGCTGGTTCGCGCTGGAGGGACACTCCCAGCCGATCACGATCACCCGGCTGTGCGCCAGTCTGGGCATGTGCGCCGCGCACACACGCCGCCTCATGAACCAGCCCGGCGCGGCCTTCCGGCTGACGGCGGTGTACCGGTATGTGATCAGCGCGGCGCGGGACCGGCTGGCCGGACGCGCTCGGCCCCCGGCGGCCTGCCCGGGATGTGAGCATGACGACGCAGCAAGCAGGCGCGCGCTGGACACGCTACTGGAAGACCTCGCCGATACCGCCGTGCTGGATCGTTGCCGCGAGCTGGGCGGCCTGTGCCTGCCGCACCTGGCCGCGGCAGCGGCATACGCGCGGCCACGCTTGATCGCGCCGCTGGCGGAAGTACTGCGGCACACGATGGCCTCCAGCGACCCTGTTGAGTGGCTCACCGGCGTGGACGATGACGCCGAGGACCGCGTTATGCTGCGCAGGGCGATATCCTCGGCCGGCGCGCAGCACCACGCCGCCTGCTGGCCGTGCCTCGCCGGCGCGCAGGCCGAACGGGAAGCCCTGCTACGGCTGCCGGGCCTGGCCGGTCAAGGCCCGGACCCAGCCCTCGCGCTGTGCGCCGGCCATCTCGCCGACGCCGCAGCGGCGCCTGATGCGTCCGGTGTCCGGCAGTTGCTCGCCTGGCAGGTCCGGTGCCTGACCTCGCGCCTGTCAGCAGGGCGGTCGCGGTGGCCGCGCACGGCTTTGCGCCAGCACAAGCTCCCCGGCGTGTGCCCCGTCTGCCGCGCCCGCGACGTAGGGGCCCGCCGTGCGCTCACTGGCGTGCGCAGCCGCCCGCATGACAGGGCTGCCGGCACTGCCTTGTGCGTCCGGCACCACCTCGACCTCCGCGCCTGCGATGCGCGCCGAGCCGGGGAACTGGCGGAAGATGCCATCGGCCGGGCGGGCCAGCTCGCAGCCGAGCTCACCGACGCGTTCGACCGCGCGGCCCGGGCGCACGGCGAAGGCGTTCCCCGTCCAGGGTCAGCAGCCTGGCGGCAAGCGGCGGCCTTTCTCGATGGCAGCGTATTCGGCGGCTTGTGCTGGCCGCTGCCGGCCAGCTCACCGCGCGCGTAACAGCCAGGAGCGCCAGCTGGCCGCGCCAGCCAGAGCGCGGCTGCCAGCCCGATTCGGTAAGGGGCGCAAAGCTTCCGGTATTGACCGGGTGTTCCCTGTGCTGATGCGGCGGCTTACGAGCTTGCGCAGCGACAGCCGCACGGGGGATCCGCGTGCGCGCGGGACGGGTAACTGCTGACGCCAGGTACCTCTGCCGTCACGAGCTGCCGATCAGCGTGCCAGCCGGCTGCGCTGGCGCCGTTGCTGGCTGCAGCGGGTGATTGCGTCCTAGGCGGGAAACGGCCTGCTCGGTTATGCTGTGAGCATCCGGCGGAGGGGCTCGCCGACCGAAATGCGGATCCGCCGCCAACGGTCCCTGTTCAGGACAGGAGGCCGGCGGCGTGACCTCGGTCGGCAATGCTCGTTGCCTGCACGCTTTCTCGTCCACTACCCCAGGTTCTGGCCAGCCGCTCTCGGACACAGATCTCACCGAGTTGGTCAGCCATCTGTATCTGTGCGAGGGCTTGTCTACCTACCGGATTGGCGCTGCGACCGGGATAGACCGGCAGCGGGTTGGCCACATGCTGGCTAGGGCAGGCGTCCCTGTGAAGCCGAAGGGCGCGGGCAGGCGCCGTGCGGTTGACGAAGACCGAGCCGCGCTAGACGAGGCCATGGAACGGTTGTACACGGCGGCGGGACTCAGCTGCGGCCAGATCTCGGCCATCACGGGAGTCTCGCAGCGCACGGTGCGCGACCGGCTCAGCGCGCGGGGCGTCCGGATGCGCACGAAGGGGCGGCTCAACCGGGAGGACCGCGTGACGGTGCCCGCTGACGATCTCATCGCCCTGTACGTCACAGCCGGGCTGTCCGCAGCGGACACCGGCAGGCTCCTCGGCGTATCCGGGCAGATAGTGCTGCGCGCCGCGCACGACGCAGGCCTGCCCGTCCGGGTCGGCGGGCCGGAGCCAAGCCACGGGCCCGGCGAGATCGAGCTGGTCGACGCCCTGTACGCCGACCCCCTGGTCCGACAGGCGCTGACGCGCCACCGCATCGCCCGCCGGCCCGCCGGCGGGCCGATCTGGCAGCGGTTTCCTGTCCCGGTCCCCGTGACCGCGGAACTGGCCGAGGAGTTGTATGTTACGTGCGGGCTCGGGGTGCGGCATATCGAGCTGCTCACAGGACAGCCCGCGCAGACCATTCTCAGACTGCTGTGCGCACAGGGAGTCACGCGACGGCCTGCCGGCGGCCGATCGCCATTTATGCGCAGGTGGAGAGCCGGACTGCAAAACAGCTCCGGCGACTCCCATGCCGCACGTCGGCGTGGTCCTATACCCAGGCATTAGAACGGCTTGCTAGTCCTGGTCAGCCGACACGGCCGGCCGGGCCTGCCGCGCGTCAGCAATCGGCGAGCAACCTGGCGCACACCCCGAACTGGTGCAATTCAGCCGAAATACATGCCTGGCTGGAGAACGCGGCGATGTCGCCGCGTGCCAGCGACCGCCAGCACAGGAGGTCGGCGAGCTCGATCGCCCGCGCTGCGGCCGGGCTGAGGCCGCGTGTTCCCCCGTTCTCGACTTCGTAGCGCAGGCGGGTCACATCTCGCACCTCACCGCCGACCGCGACCGACTGGAGCCGCTCAAGCCGGACCGATAGCTCCCCGATCAAGTACTGGCTAGTCATTCCTGACCTCCCTGCCAGCCACCGCCGATGACGCGGTCTCACCAGAGCGGAAACCGCTGCGAGCGGGCCGCCACATGTTGGCCAGGTACGGGGCATACAGCCGCCCACGCTGACCGAGCATCCCGCGGATATGACCGGCCAGAGGCGGGCGCAGGTCCAGCCCGCTGATCTCCTCGACCGGAACGAATGCCGGGGACAGGCCAGGCTCCTGCTCCTGTGGCTCTGTCGCCGGCACGGCATCGGCGGCTGCGAACACGATGTCGACGGTGCGAGGCCCGCCGTCGGGCCCCAGGACTTCCAGCACGAACGCCACCTTGGACGGGTCCACGTGCAGGCCAGTCTCCTCGAGTACCTCCCGGCGCGCGCACGCCGCCGTGCTCTCGCCAGCGCGCGGGGTGCCCCCGGGCAGCACCCAGTCATCCTCAGCGCCCCGGACGCGGTGCACCAGCAGCACGGACCGGCGGCGGAGGACCACCGCCGAGCACCGGAACTCTATGCCGTCAGGAACACTCACTGGTCACTCCTTCCCGTGCCCAGGCCGCCAGGCCCGGATCCCCCCACCTGTGCCCCTGACCCCAGCCAGCGACATAGGTCCAGCCAGCCCGCCGCGAACAGCCATCCGGCCAGCACATCGGTCGGCCAGTGCACGCCCAGGCACACCCGGCTTGCGCCCACGCCGGCCGCTGCCAGCAGCGCCGCGGCATGGCTCGTGGCGCGACCCGCGCCAAGAACGCCCGCGCAGGCACCGGCCGTCAGCGCGGCTTGCGCCGTGTGCCTGGACGGAAGGCTGAACCCCTCAGGCTCAGCCAGCCAGAGCGTGGCCGGCGGTCGTTCCCGGGCGACCAGGGCCGACACCGCCCGCCGGGCCGTCATCCCGGCCGCCACAACCAGGCAGGGCACGCATCCGGCCCGCCACCCAGCACGGCGCACTGCCATAGCAGCCGCCGCTGCCAGCGCGACCGCAGCCGGTCCCGGCTCGGCCAGCGTGCTGACGGCCCGCGCCGCGCGGACCGTCGCTGCGGTCCGCGAGCTGGCTACCGCACCGGTGACTGATACATCGAGACGGCCAAGCCAGCTGTCCGGCGGCTGGGCCGCAACGACAGCCAGCAGCGCGAACGCCACCGCGCACTCGCCCGGGAGGCCGGCCTGTTGTGATGCGTAGCCCGAGGGAGCCGGCAGGTGAGACCGCCGACCCGCAGGTCCGTCGAAGCCATACGGAGCGACGCAGTAAGACGCCATCGGTGACCTCCAGTCCAGTGCAGGACCCATCGGCCACCAGGCATTGGGCCAGCGCGGAACAGCCGCGCGGCTCCGGCGGGGTCCACCGCCGGGTGAGCGCACCCACCACTACCAGGATAGGACACACCCATCGATCGAGCACAGGACCGGTTCCAGCGTTCGGCGCTGGCTCTAGCGTGCCCAGAGATATCGGTCGGGCTGCGAAGCCGCATCCATGAGGGATCGGTGACCTTCGTCCCTGACCCGCCGGCACAGGATGCTGCCACGATGAGGCGCGCGACAGCACCACGACCAGCGTTCCCGCCACAGGCCAGCCCGCAAGGAGGCGCCGATGAACGCATCCAGACCAGCCGCTATCACCACGGTGAGCGCGCTCGAAATCCTGGATTCTCGCGGCCGGCCGACCGTCCAGGCGTCGGTCACGCTCGCCAACGGGGCAACGGGCCTCGCCGGGGTGCCTTCTGGAGCCTCCACCGGCACTCGTGAGGCGGTCGAGCGCCGGGACGGCGACGCTGCCCGGTATGGTGGGCTCGGCGTCCTAGGGGCGGTGGCGGCAGTCGGCGGCGAGATCGCCGCCTGCCTGACCGAACGGGAGTGGGAGGACCTGGCCGATATCGACGCCGCGCTCATCGCCCTGGACGGCACACCCGGCAAGTCGCGGCTAGGAGCGAACGCGATCGTCGGCGTGTCGATGGCCTGCGCCCGCGCGCTCGCCCGCGCGGACGGCCGCGAGCTGTGGGACTGGCTCACCCCGCGCGGGGTCGCCCCGAGGCTGCCGGTCCCGCACTTCAACGTCATCAACGGCGGCGTGCACGCCCCGAACCCGCTCGACTTCCAGGAATTCATGATCGCCCCGCTCGGTGCTCCCTCGTTCCCCGAAGTAGTCCGGGCCGGCGCGGAGGTGTACGCGGCGCTGCGCGGACTGCTCGCGGCGAAGGGATACGCGACCGGGCTCGGCGACGAGGGCGGGTTCGCCCCGCAGATCACCGAGCCGGAAGAGGCCCTCGGCCTGCTCGTCACGGCAATCGGCGACGCCGGCTACCTGGCTGGCCGCGATGGAGTGGCGATCGCGCTGGACCCGGCGGCCAGCGAGTTCCGCGCAGACGACGGCCGCTACCGCGTCGCCGGTCACGCATTGTCCAGCGGCGAGATGATCGAGCGGTACGCGCAGATCACCGACAGGTTCCCGGTCTGGCTGATCGAGGACGGCCTGGCCGAGAACGACTGGGACGGCTGGGCCACACTCACCCAGCGGCTTGGCGAGCGCGTCACGCTCGTCGGCGACGACATCTTCGTCACCAACCCCGCCATCATCGCCGACGCCATCGGCCGCGGCATCGGCAACGCCGCGCTCATCAAGGTCAACCAGATCGGCACCGTCACCGAGACGCTCACGGCGATCGCGACCTGCCGCGACGGCGGCTACGCCCAGCTCGTCTCGCACCGCTCCGGCGAGACCACCGACACCTTCATCGCCGACCTCGCCGTCAGCGTCGGCTGCGGCATGCTGAAAACCGGCGCGCCCGCCCGCGGCGAGCGCGTCGCCAAGTACAACCGGCTGCTGGAGATCGCCGCAGCCCGCCCCGACATGCCCTACGGCCTGCCCGAATCCTGACCCGCACGTGCGGGGTACTTCAAAGGTAGGGAAGGGCTCGCGAGATCAGTCAGCAAGCTCCCATGGCGGCACCACAGCCCTGCCGACCGGCCTGTCGCCGAACGCGGCGCCTGATGCGCCAAGCTCGTCCGCGCGGGCCGCCGGATCCGTGCCAGGCGATCCGGCGGCGCTCGGCGGGCCCGGGCGCAGGTAAGCCCCGGGCCGTAGCACGCCTGGCCGGCCCGGCCTCACAACCGCGTAGCACCCGGTGCGCGCGTCCATCAAGCGATGCGCACGCCCCAGCCTGTGGCTGCCGGTCGCCACCGGCCCGCCAAGTACCCGGCGGGTGGTAATCCGCCTGCTACGCCCGCCAGGCTGAGGTACCCTTTGAGGTGAGGCGGAGGGGCTCGCCGCAAACGCGCTCAGGCCAACGGTCCCTGTTCGGGCTAGCAGGGTGCGTGCGGCATGGACCAGATCCTCGCTCTCAGTCATGCACGGGAATCCTTCGACGGCAAGGTCGTCCTGGATGACGTGATACCTGCGTTCCTGCCCGGCGCCAAGATCGGCGTCGTCGGCCCGAACGGCACGGGCAAGTCCACGCTGCTGCGAATGACGGCCGGCGTCGAGCAGCCATCGAACGGCGTCGGCTGATGCCCGGGTTCACCGTCGGGATCCTTGAGCAGGAGCCGGTTCTGGACGATGCCAAGACCGCGCTCGGCGCCGTCGAGGAAGGCGTTGCAGGGACCAAGGCGCTGGCAGGCCGCTGCAACCAGGTCTCCGGGCAGATGGCTATGGATCATTCTGGCCAGCTGCTGCCCGAGAAGGGCACGCTGCAGGAGCAGCTGGCCCATAGGAACGCATGGGGCCTGGACAGCCGTATCCGCCGCGACCGCACCCCGCCACAGGCCAGGCATGGGTGGCCGTGCCACTGCCTGCCGGCCGGCTGCAGTCCCCGCATCCCGGCCGCCAGGAAACCTTACCCAGCCCGACGAGCGTGAAGGCCGACGTAACTAGTGACGGACGGAGCTGATGACCTGTGAACTGCCTGCCCTGTGCTCAAGCTGACGCCGATTCAGGTGCGGTGGCACTGTGCCCGCACTGTTTCGCGGGCCTGTGCCTGGACCATGTTAAACAGGCCGCACGGACCCCAGGACCTGGCGGGATGAACTTCCGTTGTGATCACAGCACCTGGGATCCCGGCTGGCGTCAGGCTCCGGAACCTCTCGCCGGCTAAGTCGTACAGTGGAGCGAGACGATGGGGCCCGTTCGTGTAACCGCCTCGAAGGCTGATGGCTCCTGTTGACCGCTTGCGTAGCGAGGCAGGAGCGATAGGCGATGCACCAGGGTATTTCGCGCGGGCGCGCGGAATCGAAGGCGACGGATCAGCCAGCGGCGTTCGGCAGCCTGCTGTCGGAAGATCTGCGCGAGCCTGACCTTACTGATGAGCCCGGAAACCAGGAGGTCCTCAACGACCTGCGCCTGGATCAGGTGATCAAGGCGGTGGCCGGAGAGCGAGACGAGCGTGATCTGATCGCCGGGCTGTTGCGCCACCGGATCCGGGACGTCAGCACCCTGCAGTACCGGCATGAGGTCTTCGCTGATCTGGAGGACGCAGAGCTTCGCGATCCGATCGCGGCTTTCTGCGGCCGAATGGGACAGGTGCGCGGGCACCTGCGGCAGCTGTCCGAGATGCGCTCACGTCACCAGCGCGGCGGGTGGTTCCTCGACGCGGCCGTGACCTATTGCGACGCTGTCCGCTCGCTTGCCGCTGGCCTGAGCTTGGCTCCGGTCACGTCTCGCGCGGTCCGATCATTTCGTGACTACCTGACCGCGTACGTCGGCTCGGCGGAATTCGCCGCGCTGGCCTTCGACACCGCTGAGCTCAAGAAGGATCTTGCCGGGGTGGTGTACCAGGTCCGGGTCACGGGCTTGCGGGTGGACGTGAGCAGGTACGAGGGCGCGCCTGACTACAGCGTCCAGATCGAGGAGACCTTCGAGCGGTTCCGGCAGAGCGCTGTCAAGGACTACCGGGTCGCTTACCGGGCCTGGCCCGGGGTGAACCATGTCGGCGAGCAGATTCTCGAGCTGGTCGCTCGCCTGTTCGACGAGGAGTTCGGCGCGCTCGCAGCTTATTGCGGCCGGCACGCGGAATTCCTTGATCCCGGCATCGCGCGGTTCGACCGTGAGATCCAGTTCTACTTGGCGTACCTCGATTACATCTCGCCGCTGCGGTCGGCTGGGCTTGATTTCTGCCTGCCCGAGGTCTCGGCGAGTTCGAAGGAGATCTTCGCCCGCAACACCTTTGACCTCGCGTTGGCAGCCAGGCTGGTAGCCGCTGGTTCTAGCGTCGTCCCGAACGACTTCGAGCTGCGTGACCCAGAACGAGTCATCGTCGTGTCGGGCCCCAACCAGGGCGGTAAGACAACCTTCGCGCGTACCTTCGGTCAGCTCCATCACCTGGCAGCCGTGGGCTGCCCGACACCGGGAAGCGCGGCCAAGCTCTTTTTGCCCGACGGCATCTTCACGCATTTCGAACGCGAGGAAGACATCGCCGGCCTGACCGGGAAGCTTGAAGACGACCTGCTCAGAATCCAAAAGGTACTGCGGGCGGCAACCCCGGGCAGCGTCGTGATCATGAATGAGATCTTCACCTCGACCACCGTCAGCGACGCCCTGTTCCTTGGCCGGAAGGTCCTGGCCAAGATCACTGACCTTGGCTTGCTCTGCGTGTACGTCACTTTCATCGACGAGCTGGCCTCGTTCAGCGACACCGTCGTGAGCATGGCTAGCACGGTCGCCCCAGACGACCCTGCCCGCCGGACCTACAAGGTCGTCCGGAAGCCGGCCGACGGCTTGGCGCACGCGCTAGCGATCGCCCGCAAGCACGAGGTCACCTACGAACAGCTACGCGAACGGGCCGCCCGATGAAAGCCCATCTGCTGCACCGCGACCGAGACGCCGACCTGGCCGCTGGCATTGCGGCCAGCCCGGATGACCTGTCCGCGGATCTGGAGCTGCCCACCCTGCTCGACGCGATGGCCGGTGGCGATAAGTTCCTCCGCGACGTTGCCGCGAGAATCCTGCTGACGAGCCTCAGCGACACTGAGGAGATCCGCTACCGGCAGGCCGTGCTGGCCGACTGCATCGCTGAGCCTGGCATCATCCGGCAGCTGTACCAGATCGCGGTTTCCACTCTCCAGGAGAAGCGCCGCGCCTGGGGCTTTGTGTCCTCCCGGAACCCGTCATCGGTGCTTCGCGCGGCGGTTCGCCAGCTTGAGGTCTTTCTCCCTGGCCTCCGGCAACTGCGCCTGGTCGCCGACGAACACGGCGAGAACTTCCGCTCCGACGGGCTGGCCACCTTCTTCCGCGGCTTGCAGCACGATCTAGATGACGCCTACTTCGAGATGTTCCACCGTCATCTCAACCAGTTGCGCTTCCCCGGTGGCGAGCTGATGAGCGTCCAGCTCGGGCCCGACAACAGCGGAATCAACTATGTGCTGCGCTCCGGTCGCACCAGGCGACGGCTGAGAGAGCGGGTCGGGATCGTCCCGCGCACCGTCTACTCGTTCACGATCCCAGGTCGCGACGAGGCCGGCGCCCTGGCGCTCACCGAGATGACCGACCGGGGGACCAACCTCGTCGCCAACGCGGCGGCGCAGTCGGCCGACCACATCTCCAGCTACTTCACGATGCTCTGCATCGAGCTGGGGTTCTACGTGAGCTGCCTGAACCTGCACGATCAGCTCGCCGCCCGCAACCAGCCGCTGGGCTTCCCCGACCCCCTCTCGCCCCAAGCGGGAGCACTCAGCTGCACGGACCTGCGTGATCCCTGCCTGGCGCTGCGGACCAGCCACGTCGTCGGCAACGACATCGACGCCGACGGCAAGAGCCTGATCGTGATCACCGGCGCCAACTCAGGTGGCAAGTCGACCTTCCTGCGCAGCGTAGGCCTTGCCCAGCTGATGATGCAGGCCGGGATGTTCGTCACCGCCCAGGCCTTCCGCGCCAGCGTCAGCCACGGGATCTTCACGCACTTCATCCGGGAAGAAGACCCGGAAATGATCAGCGGCCGGCTGGATGAAGAACTCGCCAGGCTGAGCGTCATCGCCAGCCAGATCAGCGATGGGTGCCTGATCTTGTTCAACGAGTCGTTCGCGGCAACCAACGAACGGGAGGGCTCGGAGATAGGCCGCCAGGTCGTCACGGCGCTCCTGGAAACTGGCGTCAGGGTCGCCTTCGTCACCCATCACTACGACCTTGCAGACAGCCTCCGCCGACAGCAGGCGCACCCCGCGTTGTTTCTGCGCGCTCCGCGCCAGCCCGACGGGCGGCGCGACTACAAGCTCGTGGCGGCCCCGCCGCTGCCGACCAGCTTCGGCTCCGACATCTACTACCGGATCGGCGGATGGCTTGACGAGGAGGATAGCGCCGATTATCCCGCCTGACTTGCGCCGGCGGGGACGTGCCGCCGCGCCCAGCCTGACGACCAGCTAATCGGCCGTAGCCAGGGATGCGCCCATTTGCCCTGCGTGAACCAAGGCCTGTGAGGAGGGCACGTGGAAGCCGAGATCATTATCGAGATCCCGCAAGGATCGCGGAACAAGTACCAGATGGACCACGCGAGCGGGCGGATCCGGCTGGACAGGATGCTCTTCACGTCCACGCGCTATCTGCTCGGCTACGGATTCATCCCCGGCACGCTCGCCGAGGACGGTGATCGGCTGGACGCCATGGTCCTGCTCGACGAGCCCGCATTTCCCGGATGCGCGGTGACGGGCAGGCCGGTGGGGGTGTTCTGGATGCGCGACGAGTACGGGCCCGACGCCAAGATACTGATGATCCCGGCTCGCGACCCACGGTCCGCGAACATACGGGATCTCGCCGACGTACCAGCGCACCTGCGCCGCGAGATCGCCCAGTTCTTCGACATATACAAGGAGCTAGAGCCGGGAAAGAGCACCGATGCCCGAGGCTGGCAGGACCACGCAACCGCCGAACAAGTCATCGCCGCCGCCCTCGCGCGCGGCGCTGGCTCCGCGCCGGCCGGGCGGCGGGTCCACTGCTTCGGGATCGGCAAGCGTGCCCGCATGGCGGCCACGTCCGCTGCGGACGAATTGCGAGCCGGAGGCGTCGCGGCAGTCGCGATGTTCAAGCCAGGCCTGGGCGGCTGGGTCGTGCGGTTCTACCCGGGAGGGATCAGGCAACGACCCGATCACCCCCGATGACCGAGGGTGACCCGCTCACCAGCGAGAGTCGATCACGCCCCCTCCAGCGCTTGGCTGGTACCGCGGAGGAAAGGCGCTCGCGGCTGGGGTATGTTCGGTTCTGGCGGAGGGGCTCGCCGCAACCGCGACAAAGCCAACGGTCCCTAGTCTCGGCAACGTGAGAGTACGTCGTGACGGCGCCTTACTCCTCTCCATGGTCCCGCAGCGTAGGCCGTGCCTACTGGCTGCCACCCCGGGGCATCGGCAACGGTCTCGACGCTGAGACGTGGGCCGAGATCGCAGAGGTCCCGGACAGCGATGTCAAGGCCATCCTTGATTCGCTGCGCGAGGCGGGCATCCCCGCGCACGCTGCCCGCCGGAGCTGGCATGACCGGCAGGCGCGATCCCGGATCTGGGTCGGCACCTGGTACTACTCTCGCGCCCTGGACGTGATCGGCAGGGAGTTGCACCGCACGCGGCGAAGCGGGGGAAGCCCGTAGCCATGCGAAGTCAGAGCCGTTCCGCCCAGGCGCTCCGAGGTCATGCCCAGGCGTTTCTCCACGGCAACGCGTCCTGCGGAAGTGACCACGGATCGCTCGCCTTAGGATTCGTGCATCTCCCGAGGAGTGATGAAAGTGCCCAGGCGTGCCACTCCGCGGGCGAGTTCGGACCACGGTCCGCCGTGCTCCAGCACCGCGATGGCCGCAGTCGGAAATTTCTTCCGCATGCGAGTAAGGGACGCCGCCTGCGGCTTCCGGTCCGGCTCTTCATCTCTCGCCAGTGACACCGCCAGATCCTGAATCGCCGGGTCATGGCCGACGATCAAGACGGTCATGGCCGTCGACGGCAGCCGGCGAACCATCTGAAGCAAGCCAGCGGCCGAGCCCTGGTAAACCGCCCGCTCGTACCTGACCTCTGGCCGGGCGGCGAGTTGCCCTTCTGCGAGCCGCCACGTCTCGCGGGCCCGGCGGGCCGTTGAGCAAATGACATGATCTGGCACACAGCCTGCCTGACGGAGCCAGCGCCCTACCGTCGGGGCGTCGCGCAGGCCGCGGCGCCCAAGCGGGCGATCGTGATCTGGCACCTCGGGCGGCCAAGCCGACTTGGCATGCCGAACTAGCACCAACCTCCTCTCGCCAGCTGTTCGCACAGCTAGAGCGTTCCCAGGCCGAATCCTCGCATTCCCTCAGCATCTCCGTCCCCTCGCCAGTTCATGATCACCTCACGCGTCACGCCGGGGCCTTACTACGTGATCTTGGTCAGCCCAGTCTCACCGCTGACCCGCGATCAGAGCATTTGCGCAGCTAGCGGACATGGCGAGGTGAGGTGCTGGCGGGCATCATCACGATCGCGCCGGTCACGAAACGTCGTATCCCTGGCGCCGGATGGGCACCTCCCCGGAAGCGAGCCAGCCGAGCCCGGTAGGGGTGGCCTATTACTTATCCCGACGGAGAAGGGCGGCGAGCACGTGAGTCAATAGCGCCGCCCGGAAGAACTCAGAATAATTGTTCTGTACGTGCTAGAAGTCGGTGCTGGCAGCCGATAGACCGTCCATATCGAGCCCTCGGCGTGCGCTGTTACGTCGCTCGACATGGTCGCGCTTCCCATGGCCAGCCCGATCAGATGCCACAGCGCCATATCGGCGGTGAGGCGCACCGGCGCCGGATGTCGTCACTGGC
>JASIBM010000489.1 GCA_030045175.1 Streptosporangiaceae bacterium
GGGCCGCGCCATGGTGGGACCGGAACTCGCGGCGGCTACCTGGGTCCACAACTGCACGCCGTTGTCGCAGCGCGAGCATGCGGTGCTGCGCATGGCCGGAGACGGAGCAGAGCCAGCCGAGATAGCCGCCGCCCTGTGCCTGTCCGTCGGGACGGTGCGCAACTACCTGACGACGATCGTGTCCAAACTCCACGCCCGCAACCGGGTGGACGCGGTGCGCAAGGCCTACGAGGCGGGCTGGCTGCCATGAGGGCCACGTCAGGCCGGGCGGACCACCATGGGCAGTCCGCCGCGGACGCGCAGTGACAGCATGCCCTCCGGCCGCACCTCGTATCCCGGCAGCAGGCCAAGCCGGAACTTGCGGGCGACCATGCTCGCGACGATTGTTGCCTCCAGCATCCCCAGATGGCTGCCGACGCAGACCCGGGGGCCAGCCCCGAACGGGATGTAGGCGTAGCGATGCTGCGCCCGCGAGCTGGCCGGGCCGAAGCGCTCCGGCTCGAACCGCAGCGGGTCGGGCCAGAAGCCGGGATGCCGGTGCAGGGTGTAAGGGCTGATCATGACGTCGGCACCGGCCGGCACCCGGTAGCCGCCCACCTGATCGGCGCGCAGCGCACGGCGGGTGAGCCCCCACACCGGCGGGTACAGGCGCATGGTCTCCTGGATGACCATGGTCGTGTACGGCAGCCGGTTCAGGTCGTCGAGCACGGGCAGCCGGTCGCCGAGCACCTCGGCGGCCTCAGCCCGCAGCCGCTCCCCGACCTCGGGGTTCTTGTCGATCAGGTACCACGCCCAGGACAAGGTGCTCGCCGTCGTCTCATGGCCGGCCAGCAAGATGGTGAGCAGCTCATCCCTGAGCCTGCGCCGCCGCAGGTTCTCGTCCGGCTCGTCCTTGTAGGCGTTGAGCAGCCTGGTGATCATGTCGTCGGCGCCTGGCCTGGTGTGCTTCTCCCGGCCGTCGACCAGGTCCATTGCCGCGTTCTCGAGTTCGCCGAGCGCGGCGTGGAAGCGGCGGTGCCTGGGGATCGGCAGCCAGATGGGCAGCATCCGCAGCGTCACCATCTCGAACATGGCCTGATCCTGCGCTACCTCGAACTCCTCGCCCAGGTTGAAGAACGCGGACAGGTCGGCGTCGAGCAGCGTCTTGCCTAGCACGCCGAGCGTGAGGCGGGTCATCTCCTGCACCACGTTGACAGGCCCGGTGTCGATCTTGGCTTCCAGCCTCTTCACCAGCGCGCTGGCCTCGTCGACGATCAGCCCGGCGAAGCCGGCCAGCCGGTCGCGCCTGAAGGCCGGCTGGATGGTGCGCCGCTGCTGACGCCACAGGTCGCCCTCGCTGGTCAGCAGGCCGTCGCCGATCAGCCGCCTGGCCTCGGTCAGGCCAATGCCCTTGTGGTAATTGGCGGCGTTGTCTGCAAGCACGTACTTGGCGTGATCCGGGTGGTTGAAGTAGTACAGGCTCTTGGGCCCCATCCGGAAGCGCACCGCGTCGCCGTATTCAGCAGCGGCGTCGGACAGCATGGCCAGCCGGTCCGTCCAGAGCTTGCGCATCAGCGAGGGCGTCTGCCGCAGCTTGGTCACCGCAATGGCCCGGCGCTGGCCGGATTCACTCGAGGCCGATCGCAGTGCGGTCATGACACCTCCTGGTAAACCGCTATGTCCCACTTGCCGCTGGCCCGGCGCAGGGCCGGGCGGTGGAAGCGGCCGCCGAAGAAGAGCAGCGCCTCGCGAGCCGGGGCGTGGTCGCTGGCCACCACGGAGCCGAGGAAGATCGAGTGGTCGCCGCCGTCGTAGGTGGCGGCCAGCTCGCACTCGAGCCAGGCGAGTGCCCCTTGAATGATCGGCGCCCCGGTTCTCGGGCCCGGCTCCCAGCCGACGATGTCGAACTCGCGCCTGCCCCTCGGCCGCGAGTGGTTGGCGAAGTGGCGCGCCACGTGTTCCTGTGGCGCGGCGAGCACCGAGACGGCGAACGACCCGCAGTCGACGATGGCCTGGTGGATCGCCGCCGTCCGCATCACGCAGACGAGCACGAGCGGAGGCGACAGGGAGACCGACGTGAACGAGTTCGCCGTCATGCCCTGCGGCGCGTCGTGGCCGGCGCCCAGGATCGTGACGCCGGTGGCGAAGTGCCCGAACACTGTGCGCAGCGCGTCGCGCGCGGCCTGGGCAGACTGGCCGTCCCGATCGGTCCCATGCCGCAGTCCCACGGTGTCGGCCTGCGCGCCTGTCATGACCGGCCCCCGACGCGCACCTTGGCCGACCCTTCGGCCCGGCTGGCCTGCGGCGGCGGCTTGATCACGTACTCCTCGAGCGCCGCTCGCAGCGACTCGGGCACCCGGGTGGGCGTGACCTCTGCGCCCTTGCCCCGCATGCAGGCGACCCGCTGCTTGCCGCGCGCGACGAGCTCCTCCATCCCGTCATGCAGGTGCACGTAGTCGAACGCGAACGCGATCTGGGTCTGGGTGAGCTCCTCCAGCCGCATCCTGATCGAGAGCTGATCGAAGGCCGAGATCTCGGCCAGGTACTCGCACTCTGACTTCAGCGTGAACAGCTTCAGGTCGTCGCGTAGCTCGGTCAGCACGTCGGGGGCGTGCTCAAGCAGGAACATCTCCCGGCAACGGCCCTGCCAGCGCAGATAGTTGACGTAGTAGACGTTGCCGACGAGGTTGGTTTCCTCGAAGCTAACGACGTGTCGGTACTCGTAGTACGACTTCACATCAATTCTCCGCTCTTTATGAGGAATTTGGCTATGTGCGCAATTCAGGCTTCGAGGTCAAGATGGCGAAGACGACGGGGGTCGCTTCGTCTCGGACATGTGTCGCGAACGTGGCGATCTCGTAGGTCGTGCCGGAGGCGCGCGAGGTAGACGTCGTGCCGGAGGCGCGCGAGGTAGACGTCGTGCCGGAGGCGCGCGAGGTAGACACCGCGCCGGCCCTGAGCAGCACCCAGCCGTCAAGCCGGGGCTCGCCGAGCGTGACCGGCCCTGGCAGCGCCCGGCCGACCTTGCGCAGGCTCTCCATCGCGCCCCAGACCCGGGTCCCGGCAACGGCCAGGTCCTCGCCGCGCTCGCGCGCCACCAGCTCGGCGAGCGCGAATTGCTCGGCGCCGAGTAGCTGCCGCCACTCGTCCGTCGTCCGGCCCGCCGCCACCTCCGCGTCGCAGCCGATCTGGCCGGGCGTGGCCACCGCCAGCGTCAGCCCCGCGGTGTGCGAGACGGAGACGCTGACGTCCGCGTCCACCTCAGGCTTGCCGTCGCCCCGGTACTTCACGGTGGCCGGCCGGCCGAGTATCCGGCTCAGCGCGGCGGCGGTCTGCTTGCGCTGGGCGTCGCGGCCCTGCGCGGGCCGCGGCCCGTCGGGCTCGACCACAACCTGGGGTGGCTGCGGATAGAGCTCGGCGAGCTGACGCTCGAGGAACGGGCCGAGCAGCGCGGGCACCCACGGCCCGCTGCCGTCCTGCTTGCGCACGGCCCGCAGCCGAAGGCCCTCCCAGCGCTCCACGAGCGCCCCGCTTGCGTCGCGCACCTGGAGGTCGTAGGTGTAGCTGTCGCCGTCCCTGTGGGTCTCCCAGGCCGTCAGGACGACCCGGGTGGTGCCCTCGCGCGGCACGCCTGGGTAGATCCTGTCCACGCCCTGCGGCAGCAGGGTCGCGTTCGGCACGCAGCACTGAATCGCGTGCATGAACGCGTCCCTCGCCCCCGGGTCGCCGAGCAGCAAGCCCGCCGGGAAGAACGCGCTGAACCAGGCGTCGGCTGGCACCGTGGAGATCTCGGCGACACACGACTTGGCCGCCATCGCGCGGTACCCGAGCACCCGCTGGAAGCGCTTGCCCTGGAACAGCATGCCGCCGTACATGTCTCGCCCCGGGTCGATCGGCACGCTGAGCCCGTCGCCCGTGCTAGCCAATACAGTGCTAGCCAACGCTGGGCTGTCTGGCTGATCGGCCGTCCAGCGCAGCGTCGCGCTGAAGTGATCCGCCTGGAAGCTGGTGTCGCTGCTGCGGATCACCACGTCGACGCCGCCCGCGCGGCGCAGCGCGGCCACCCTGATCCCGGCGGAGCCGCCCGGCGTGACCACGATCGGGCGACGGAACTCGACATCCTCGAGCACGAGCCGCCCGCCGGGAACATCCGCGGGGACGAGCGCCGTCGCGGCCTGGGTCATCGCCTCGATGCCGAAGACCGCGGGGAACAGCAGCTCGTCGTCGAGCGCGTGGTCGGCCAGGTACAGGTCGCTGTCGGCGGAGAGCTCGGCGTCGGCGATCAGCTCGATGCCCGGGTAGTGCACCCGTGGCCGGTCGAGGAACCTGGCCAGCGGCAGCTCGCGCGGCTCGAGCGTGATCGTGGGCAGCTCACCCGCCCTGCCCATGACCACCATGGCGGTGGGCAGGTCGGGCCGGGAGATGAGCTCGCGCAGGATGGCGATGCCATCATCGACAGGGATCGGGCTGATGCCCTCGCGGGTGAGCGACTCAAGCACCCCGAGCCGCTCGCCCATGCCTGCCCCGGCCCAGACCGACCATTCGAGTGCCAGGCAGCGGCACTGGGGGTTGGCCTCCTTGATCCGGTAGGTCAGGTCGGTCATCCAGTCGTTCGCCGTGGCGTAGTCAGCCTGCCCGCGCAGGCCGGCCCGGCCGATGATGCTGCCGAACGTGACGAGCAGGCGTAGCGAGCCCGGATCGACCGCGGCGAGCACCGCGTCCAGGCCGGTGATCTTGGGTGCGAGCGTCGCGGCGAACGCGGCCTCGTCGAGCTGGGTAACCGGCTTGGGCTCGTTACGCCCGGCACCGTGCAGCAGCGCGGTCACCGGCCCGAGGGCGGTGGTGATCTCCGCTACCGCGGCCTTGACCTGCGCGTGGGACGTGACGTCGGCGCGGGCGTAGCTGTAGGCGACGCCGGCCGCCTCCATCCGGCTCAGGTTGGCCGCGAGCTCGGCGTCGGCCGCCGGGTCGGACCTGCCGAGCAGGCCGACCGCCGCACCGGTGCCTGCGGCGAGGGCGAGCGCGCATTCCGCCGTGATGCCCTTGCCGCCGCCGGTGACGAGCAGGACGTCGCCGGCGCCGAGTGGCGGCGCGCTCACCGCTGCTGTCTCGGCGACCGGGCGGAGCACGGGCACCCGGCGGGTGCCTGCCTCGTCGTACCTGACCTCGCTGAAGCCCGTCGTCGCGGCCACGTCGGCGACGATCCGGCGGACGGCGTCCTTGACGGCCTTGGCGGTCATCTTGCCGCCAAGCGGCAGCGTGACCACGCACGTGCCGATCGACGGCGCCTCCAGGTGCAAGGTCTTGGCCAGGCCAGCAGCGCCTCGCCGGTCACCGACGACGACGAACCGGCTGGGGGTCGCCTGTGCCACGGCGGCGTGCGCCGCTTCGAGCATCAGCCCGACGTGCCGCTCGTCGCAGTCGGCAGGCAGGCAGAGCAGCACGCCGTCGCCGAGTCCGGCAGCGCTCAGCGCGTCGCCAAGCGGCCCGGCGAGCGGGTGGCCTGGCGTCCCGAAGACCTGCCACCGCCCGGCGACCGCAGCTCCAGCTCGAGGACGCTGTGCCTGGTCGATCAGCTCGATGGAGAAGGCGCGGACCCAGGGCGCGACGCCCTCTGGCAACCCGGCCTCGGCGTCGCCGGGCAGCTCGGTGCTCGCCAGGTCGTCGAGCATCTGCGCTAGGTCGGCTACCGTGGCCGTGGCGAAGCTCGCGGTCGCCACCGGCGCGGAAACGCCGAGCTCGCGGGTCGCCTGATTGACGATCTGCCCGACGGTGATCGAGCTGAAGTGCAGGTCGTCCAGCGGCCTGCTGTCAGCACGGACGGCCTCGATGGGAAGCTCGGCGCGCTGCGCCATCAGCCGTCGCAAGACGTCGATGCTCGCCACCGCGCCACCGTCGGCCGGGCCCGCGGCTTGCCCGTTGGCCGCCGGACCAGCGGCCCCAGCGACGCCCGCCCCGTGTTGGCCAGCCCCGTGTTGGCCAGCACCGTACTGCCAGGCACCGTCACCGCTGGCCCCGGGCTGGCCAGCCCCGTTGTAGCTGGCGCCATCGTCGGCCGGGGCGAGCTCGCACGGGCTAACGAAGAACCTGAACTCCTTGTCGAGCGGCAGCGACCTGACGTAGCGGTCGCCGAACAACGCCTCGTGCCGCACCGGCGCGCCCATCGCGTGCGCCGCGGCGACGGCGCAGAGCAGCCCGTTGAGCGAGGGGCTGTCGGTGTCGAGCGGGACGCTCGGGGTGGCGGGCGCGATGTCGGCGGCCAGGCTGGAAAGCACCCGGCCGGGCCCGACCTCGAGCAGCAGGTCCACGTCGGCGGCCATCTGGCTGACGGCCTCGTGGAAGCGCACGGGATCGAGCACCTGGCGGACGAGCAGCTCGCGCAGGTCCGCTTCGGCCGGCACGCTACCCGCGGTGACGGTCGAGACCACCCTGCGCCGCAGCGGCTGGAACGTCACGTCCGCCAGGTAGGCGCCGAGCCCTTCTGCCGCGGGCGCCACGGAAGGAGAGTGGAACGCGTGCGACACATTGATCCTGGTCGCGGCGTGACCCTTGCGGGCCGCCACCTGACATACCCGGTCGACGGCATCGGCCGGGCCTGACACGACGGTCTGGAGTGGCCCGTTGTAGCCCGCGATCACGACGGGCTCGCCGCGCAGCATCGGCTCCACATCTTCTGGGCTCGCCGCGACGCTGGCCATGGCGCCGCCACCAGTGCTGGCGTTCGCCATCACCCGGCCGCGCGCCGCCGCGAGGTCGAGCAGCGCCTGCTCGCTCATCCCGCCCGCCCAGTGCAAGCTGGTGAGCTCGCCGAGGCTGTGCCCGACCGCCGCCGTGGCCTCGATGCCCAGCAGCGCGAGCACGCGCAGGCCGGCCGCCGACGAGGCGACGATGCGCGGCTGCGCCACGGCGGTGTGCACCTGATCCCCGTCCGCTGGCAGCGCGAGGCTCTGGTAGAGCTCACGCGCCGGGTCGAACCTGCGCGCGATGGCGCCACCGTCGCCCCGCTTGCCAGATCCCTGGCCGGGGAACAGGTAGCCGATCCGTGGCCGGGAGGAGCCGCGGCCGAGGAATACGCCCGCGGCGGGCTCGATGGCCTGCCGCGTGCCTTCGGCCAGCTTGTCAGCGAGCGCGGTGAGGCGACTCGTCGCGTCCTTCGGTGACGACGCCACGATCGCCGCCCGGACCTGGCGGCCAGCGGTGTCCTCGGCCAGCGTCGCCGCCAGGTCGCCGAGCTCGGCGAAAGACAGCTTGGCCGTCAGCTCCGCCAGGCGCGCGACCTGGTCAGCAAGCTCGGCATCGGAGTCGGCGTCGAGCAGCAGGATCTCGTAGTCCTGCCTGGACTTGACCAGCGCGATCGTGCGCTTATCCAGGCTGGTGCGGCGGGTGCCGCCGGTGTTCTCGAGCACGACGTGGGTGTCGATGCCGCCGAAGCCCATGGCGGAGACACCCGCCCTGACCGGCTGCCCGTCCGGCCAGAGCTCGGCGGTCAGCGGCACCCGCAGCGCGGGCTTGTCGCCAGCAAGCACCGGATGCGTGTCGTGGTGGCCGGTGGCCGGCGGGATCACCTGGTGGTGCACGGCCAGCGTGGCCTTGATCAGCCCGCCGACGCCTGCGGCCGCCTTGGTGTGGCCGATGTTGCCCTTCAGCGTGCTGATCGCGGCTGGCGCGCCGTCGGGGTTGGCTTCCCGCCTGGCCTGGCTGATCGCGCGCAGTTCGGTCTCGTCGCCCACGGCGGTGCCCGTACCGTGGCCTTCCAGGTAGCCGACCGTGCCGATGTCGAATCCGGCGGCCCGGTAGGCTCGCTCGATGGCCAGCTTGTGCCCGTCGGCTTCGGGCCTGGTGATCCCGCCCCGGCCGTCGGAGGCGTAGCCCCACCCGGCGATCGTCGCGTAGGTGCGCAGCCCCTTGGCGTCGGCGTCCGCCTGGCGGAACAGCACGAGCATGCCGCACCCCTCACCGGGCCAGAACCCGTTGGAGTGCTGGTCGTAGACCCGCATGTCGCCGGTCGCCAGGGCGCCGGTCTTGGCGAACCCGATCACCTCGAACGGGTCGATGCTCAGGTCGACGCCGCCGACGACGGCGGCGTCGACCTGACCAGCGTCCAGCGCGTTGCACCCGAGGGCGACGCTGAGCAGCGATGACGAGCAAGCGCCGTCAACGGTGAAGCAGCCGCCCTTGAGGTCGAACTGGTTGGTGACGCGGCCGGCGATCGTGTTGGACAGACCGCCGGCCAGGGTGTCCTCGTCGACCGGAGGGAACGGGCTCTTGTACTGTCCCTCCAGGTCGGCGAGGAACTCGGTGACCTCGCCGTCGCCCCAGCCCCGGGTGGCCAGCGCAGCGCCGACCACCCGCCGGACGTAGGGCCAGCGCAGCCGCATCAGGTTTGCCCTGGCGAACTCGCCGGTCAGCGTGTTGCCGATGATGACGGCTGTGCTCCGCCTGGGCAGCCCGTCGCCGCCGGGGAACCCGGCGTCGGCGAGCGCCCTGGCCGCGGTGTCGAGCGCCAGCCAGTGGGTCAGGTCGGTCGCGCGGTACGTGCTGCCAGCGATCTTGAAGGCCACGCGGTCGAACTCGAAGCCCTCGATCACGGCGGCGTTGGGGCTGTAGAACCGGTCGGGTGCGGCCGGGTCAGGCGACCAGTAGTCCGCCAGTCGCATGCGCTCGTCCGGCAGGCGCCGGAAGGCCCGGCGCCCGGTCAGCACGTTGGCCCACAGCTCGTCGGGACCGGCAGCGTCGGGGTACCGGCACGCCATCCCGACGATCGCGATTGCCTGGGTCACGAAGTCACCGCCTGCTGCCCGACCCGGGCGTCCCCCTGGCTTACCGCGCTTACCGCGCTAGCCGTCTGGCTTTGCCTTCGCTTGGCTATGAAGTGGGCGACCCACCAGCCGAGGCCTCGGATCGCGCACACGATGCACAAGGCGTAGAACAGCGTGTACACGATGTTCATCGCCATCAAGATCCCGTACACGAACGCGACCGAGCTGCCGAACATGAACATGTTCATCGGTTTAGAAGGTGTGGTCGCCGGGTCGGTGATCATGTAGTTGCTGAACAGCACGAACGCGACGCCCGTCATCACGCCGAGCGCGGTGTTGAGCTGGACGCCGTAGATCCAGTGCCGGACGAACGCCTGGATCGCGAACGCTCCCATCCAGCCGACGACAAGCGGGGTCTTCTTGGTGAGCAGCGCGTTGAGCACCGTGCCGGCGGTCAGGATGATCATCGGGATCATCAGCCTGAAGTACGAGTTCGCCCACTCGGTGAACTGGTAGGGCGGCGAGATGCTGACCCAGTTGCCTAGCACGAGCAAGGTCACCGCGATGCCGAGGTTGGACGGGTTCATGAAGTGCCGCATCTTGCCCTTGATCGGCGCCCTGAGCACGTGCTTCTGGGACACCGCGACCACGATGCAGAACATGACCGGCCACCACTGGTTGTTGGCGTAGAGCAGCATGTTGCAGGCCAGGGCGGTGATGTGCGAGGGCAGGAAGAACGCCATCGTGTCCTTGGGGCTGTCGCCGAGGTACCCAGGCCTGCGGTGCTCCACCCACGCGCTGAGCGTCTCGAAGGTCGCCTCGGTCGCGTACCCGGTGAGCACGGCGAAGATCGGCCACAGGTATGGCTGCTCCCAGCCGAGCAGGGTGTACCCGAAGATGTTGAAGACGGAAATCGATATCGCGAAGTTGCGCAGGGCCAGGTAGCGCGGGTCTTTCCACTTGCTGACCTCGCCAGCCTGGCCCGCCTTCCCTGCTTCTTGTGCTGCCGGAATGCTGGCCACCGGCTTGACGGTCGCGGTCATCGGCTCTGGACCTCCTGTGCAGTGGTGGTGAGGTAGATGTTGTGGTTACCGGGGGTGAGCGTCAGGGTCTGGTAGTGCAGCACGCCGTTGGTGTCGCGCCAGTGGATGTGCACGGTGACCAAGCCGCTGTACTTGCCGAGGCCGAAGTAGACCTCGAAGCTGTCCTTGCCGCTATGGCCGCTGCCGCCGTCTAGCTGGGCGATCTGGGTGTGCCCTGGGATGTTGATCTGGACGGTCGCGCCGTAGGCCGGGGTGCCAAGGCCCTCCAGGCCCACCCCTGGGGTGCTGCCTGGTACTGGCCGGTACAGGTGCAGGCCGAGGTAGTTGCCGACGCGCGACTCGTTGGCGTAGAAGGCTGGCGGCCCCCACTGGCGGGCCACGGCGAAGTCCTCCCTGCCGATGCCGCGGGTGTCGGCGATCGCGATGCCGCGGGTCGGGGTGTGCACGCACAGCCCGAGGTTCTGGCTGATGTTGGCGTAGTGCATGCCAGGCGACCAGGCGTAGAAGGCGAGGCACTGATGCCCGGCGATGTCGTCGCCCGGCTGCACCAGCGGCCAGTTAGCCGGGTTGGAAAGCAGGTCGTCGTTGGTCATGGCCATTTCCTGCAGCCACGGCCACCGGTTGATCGTGCCCTTGATGAACCCGTCGGCCTGGACCACGTCGAGGTGGCCGCTGTTCAGGAAGTCACCGAACTTCACGTCCCAGGACCAGCCGGTCCACGCCATGCCGACCTCTTCGGCCTGCTGCGAGAACGGCGCCGTGCCGCTGGCCAGCTGCTGCTTCATGTTCGCGTAGCTGGAGGAGTCGTTCTGGAAGACGAGATTGCTTTCCTCCAGGCCGTACGGGGTGGTGATGTCACTGATCATGAAGTCGAACTTGCCGTTGTCCCACAGGTCGCCGAAATCAACGCCCATTCCCTTGAACGATCCCTTTCCGACCACGAAGGACTTGGGCGTGAACGGACCTCGGTAGCCGACCGCCTCGGTGAACCTGATGTGGCCGGGGGTGGACACGTTGTAGAGCAGGTGGCCCTCGCCGAAGTCGTTGGCGATGTACAGGTCGGGCAGCCCGTTCCCGGTCAGGTCGGCGCTGGCCATCGCCAGCGTCCAGCCGGTGCTGTCGAGGTACGGGATCGCGTCGGGCTGCTCGAGGTAAGTCACCGTGGGGTTCGGGCCTGACGTTCCGCCGGTCCACAAGAACACGTGGTCGCCGCCGCCGTTCTTGGCGAACGACAACGAGGACGGCATCTGCACGTTGTCCAGGCCGTGCGGGTCGAGCACCGCCGAGTCGGGGAAGTAGTTCCCGACGATGATGTCCGGGTGCCCGGTGCCGTCGAAGTCGGCGACAGCCACGGCGTTGGTGTTCCAGTCCGGCCCGCCGTAGGCGCCGCCGATGCTCGCCTGGGGCAGCAGTTCGACCGGCCGGTACGCGCTCGGCGACGGCGTCGTCGCCGTGGAGCGCGCGAGGAAGATGATCGGCGAGCGGCCCCAGTAGTAGACCAGGAAGTCAGTGCGCCCGTCGCCGTTGTAGTCCCCTGGGACGCAGCCCATCGGGGCCATCGTCTTGTTGTACGGCAATGGCGCCGGGTTCAGCACGAATGGCGTGAACCTGTCCCGCGCCGGCGCGGTCGGCGTGTACGTCACTATCACGTCATTCGTGCGCGGGTCGACTATGCACATGCCATCGTCGAGGCCGTGACCCGTGACGTCGGCCAGCGCCACGCCCGCCCCCACCGAGGAAATCCAGGACCGCAGGTGATAATAGGCGGGATTCACCTGGCGTATTGTCATGGTGGGGTGATAGCCGGGCGGCATGGCGATCGGCATTTGCACGAACTTGTAGGGCGCCGCCACTTGCTTTATGTTGCCTTTGAAGAGTGGTGGCTGCCGGGCGGCATTGAACAACACCAAGATGACCACGATGGCTGCCACGCCGGGTAGCATGCGAAGAGCACGCGAAGTGGAATTGGGCGTCGTTTCGCTCACGGTCAGCTCCTGACTTGTCGTCGGCGGAATGGCCTATTAGGCCAGTAGCACCCTGAAGGCAATCGCCTTACGCGGATCCCTGGCAGCCGGGATCACATCGACCATGCGAAGCCTTCACATTCGAGCCCGTTAATAGACTCAGCATGAAGCCCCAGAGCGGGACATACCTTCTCTGACCTTGCTCGATCGCACGCGCCTGGCGCTGCGGCCACGTGGCGCGGTCAGCGGCTAGGGCGCGGCTTTAACGACAGGCGGCGCAAAGGCCCAGAACGTCCAGCCGGTGGCTGTGGGCCTGGAAGCCCGCCTCGTCGGCGAGTCGCGCGATGGCGCGGGCGGCCTGCTGCTCGAAGCCCGAGGGCAAGATCACGTCGGTGACCTTGCCGCAATTAAGGCACACCAGGTGATGGTGATGCCCGGTGAGGTCCTCGGCCAGTTCAAACCGGGTGAATTCGTCGCCGGCCGCGACGCGCCTGACAAGCCCGGCGGATTCCAGATCGGTCAGGTGCCGGTAGGCCGAGCTGCGCGGCAGGTCGGGCAGCTGGCTGGCGATGTCCTCGATGCTGACCGGATGGCCGGCGCTGAGCAGCAGGCTGATGATGGCCCGCCGGCCTGGGGTGTACCGCTGGTCGGCCTGCCGCAGCCGGCGCTCGGCCACGGAGTGCGTGTCGCCGCTAGTGCTCGTCATAGTGGTCATCGTGAGCGGCGTGCCGGTGCCCGTCGTGCGCGTAGTCCATGTGGTCGCCGTGCGCGACCGCGTCATGCCCGCAGCCTTCCTCGTGCGCGTGCTCGTGACTGGCGTGGGCCAGGTGCGGCAGCGGATGCTCGTCGTAGTGACCCTCATGCGGGGTATGGGCGTGGCCCTCGTGCACGTAGTCGACGTGGCCCTCGCGCTGCACGCTCGCGTGCCCGCAATCCGGCCCGTGCTCGTGCCCGTGCGCGGCGTGCACATCATGGGTGTCCATCAGGTTCCTCCCTGCTGTGCTGGACGGCGTCGGCGACAATGTGCGCCACGTGCTGGTCGGCCAGGGAGTAGGCGGCCTCCCGGCCGTGCCGTTCTACCCCGACCAGGCGGGCGGCACGCAGCACCCGCAGGTGCTGCGACACCAGCGGCTGGCTCATCCCCAGGCGCTCGACAAGCTCGTGCACGAACCTGGGCCGTTCCGCGAGCTCGGTGACGATGGCGAGCCGAGCCGGGGCCGACAGCACCCTCAGCAGCTCCCCGGCGGCCTCGAACGGCTTCACCTGCGCGGACACTCTTTCATATAAACACATGCAAATCTATTTATGCAATGGCACGCATTGGCGCGACTTACTTGCACTGAGACTCAGTCTCAGACTATGTTGTGGGTCATGACACTTAGGCAACGGCAGCCAGCACCAGGCCGCATGGCGCTGCCCTTGGCGACGGCTCTAGTTGCGGCCCTGTTCACGATGGTGATCACCGCCTGCTCCGCAAGCTCGGCAGGAACCTCCAAGTCCGGCGTGATCAACGCGATCGGCGCGGAGAACGAGTACGCGAACGTGCTGAGCCAGATCGGCGGCAGGTACGTGCACGTGACGGCGATCCTGGACAACCCGAACACCGATCCGCACACGTTCGAGGCGAGCGCGCAGGTCGCCGCCGAGGTCAGCGGCGCCCAGCTGATCGTGCAGAACGGGGTCTCCTACGACACCTGGATCAACAAGATCGAGTCCGCCTCACCCAACTCGGGCCGCAAGGTGATCGTTGCCCAGCAGGTGCTGCACCTGCCGAACAACACCCCAAATCCGCACTTGTGGTACAACCCGCGCACGATGCCCGCGGTCGCGGCCGTCATGGCCGCGGACCTGTCGGCGCTGCGACCGGCGCACGCCGCCTACTTCCGCGCCCGCCTGCGGGCGTTCGACCGCTCGCTCACGCCGTGGCTGAACGCGATCGCCGCGTTCAAGGCGGCGCACCCGGGCACGACCGCCGCCACGACCGAGCCGGTCGCCGACTACCTGCTGACCGCCATGGGAATCAAGAACCTGACCCCGTGGGCCTTCCAGGCCGACATCATGAACGGCGTGGACCCTTCCCCGCAGGACATCGCGCTCGAGAACGGCTTCTTCAGCAAGCACCAGGCCACGCTCTTCGCGTACAACCAGCAGGTGACGGACTCGCTGACCGCCTCCATCCGGCAGAACGCGCTGGCCGACGGCGTCCCCGTCGTCGGCGTGTACGAGACCATGCCCACCCCCGGGTATGACTACCAGTCCTGGATGCTCGCCGAGACGCAAGCCATCACCAAGGCGGTCACCAGCAAGGTCTCCACCCAGAAGCTATGACGAGCGAACACGCCACCGATGCGGTGCTGGCCCAGGACATGCTGACCCAGGACACGCGCGACATACTGCGCGTGGACCGGGTCAGCGTCACCCTGTCCGGCCGCCGGGTACTCGACGAGGTCAGCTTCACCATCGGGGCCGGCCAGTTCACCGGCCTGATCGGACCCAACGGAGCCGGCAAGACGACGCTGCTGCGGGTGATACTCGGCCTGCAGCGGCCAGGCAGCGGCCAGGTGGCCATACTCGGCAAGCCGCGCGACCCCAGGCGCACGCCGATCGGCTACGTGCCGCAGAAGGTGCTGCTCGATGACGACCTGCCCATGCGCGCGCGGGACCTGATCGCCCTTGGCATCGACGGGCACCGCTACGGGCTGCGGCGGCGGTCCGCGCGGCGAGCCGAGGCGGTCAGGGAGATGCTGCACGCCGTCGACGCCGACCGGTTCGCCGACGCGCGGGTCGGCAACCTGTCCGGCGGCGAGCAGCAGCGGGTCCTGATCGCGCACGCCCTGATCAGCCGGCCCAGGCTGCTGCTGCTCGACGAGCCGCTGGCCAACCTCGACCTGCGCAGCGGGCAGGAGATCATCAGCCTGCTCGCCAGGCTCACCCGCGAGCAGCAGATAGCCGTGCTGCTCTCGGCGCACGAGATGAACCCGCTGCTGCCCGTGATGGACCACGTCGTCTACCTGGCCGCCGGGCGCGCCGCGAGCGGGACCACCCGTGAGGTCGTTCGCAGCGAGGTGCTCAGCGCGCTGTACGGCCACCACGTCGACGTGCTTGAGGTGGGCGGCCGGGTGCTCGTCGTCGCCGGACCTGACGATGCCACCATGGCCGACGCGGCCGGGGCGGGCTGACCGGCATGCACCAGCTATTGCGCGCGCTCATCGAGCCGGGCTTCTTCGCCAGCCAGCAGGTCCACGTCGCGGTCTCGGTCGGCGGCGTGGTCGCCGTCGTCTGCGCCGTGGTCGGCGTGTTCACGGTCATCCGCGGCCAGTCGTTCGCCGGGCACTCGCTGGGCGACGTCGCCGCCGCTGGCGGGTCGGGCGCCCTGCTGATCGGGCTAAGCCCCGTGATCGGGTTCGTCGGGCTCGGCATCGTCGGGGCCAGCGCGATGGACCTGATCGGCGTCCGCCGGCTGCGCGGCCGAGACCTGGCAACCGGGATCGTGCTCGGCGCCGCGATCGGGCTGTCGGCACTGTTCCTCTATCTCATCACCACGACCTCCTCGACGACTGGCCCCACCCAGCAGATCCTGTTCGGCTCGATCTACACCACGGCGCCCGGCACCCTCCTCACCGTCGCGATACTCGGCGTGATCGCGCTTGGCTGCGTGACGGCGATCTGGCGCCCGCTGATGCTCGAGACCGTCAGCCCGGACATCGCGGTGGCGCGCGGCGTGCGCGTCCGCGCGGTCGGCCTGGCGTACATGCTGGCCCTGGCCGTCTCGGTCGGCCTGTCGTCCCTGACGATCGGCGCGATCTTGTCGACCGCCCTGCTGATCGGCCCGGCCGCAGCGGCGCTGCGCCTGACCAGGAGCCTCACGCGCGCGCTGGTCGCCGCGTGCGTGATCGGGGTGACCACCACCTGGGCGGGCATCTTGCTGGCGTACGACAGCTACTACTGGCAGCCGGCCCACCTGGGCCTGCCGGTCAGCTTCTGCATCGTCGGCTTGATCTTCACGACCTACCTCGCCTGCGCACTGGCCGCTGCGCTGGCAGGACGCAAGCCGGGGCAAGGGGGAGCATGTTCGCGCCGTTCATGATGAACGCCTGGATCACCGCGACGATCGTCGCCGTGGTGGCCGGCGTCGTCGGCTATTTCGTCGTGCTGCGCGGCTCGGCGTTCCCGGCCCACGCGATCCCCAAGGGCGCGTTCGCGGGCGCGGCGGGCGCGAGCCTGCTCGGCGTCAGCACGCTCGGCGGACTGGCCGTGTTCTCGCTGCTCGGCGCCGTCGGGATCGGGACGCTCGGGCGCCGCGGGCGGGGCGACGTCGCCACCGCCTTGACCCTGGTCATGATGCTCGCCCTGGGCGCGGCGTTCCTCAGCCAGACCACCGAGTACGAGGCGGAGATCTACTCCCTGCTGTTCGGTGAGGTGCTCGGGGTGAGCAGCATCCAGATCCTGCCGGTCGCCGCCCTGGCCGTCGCCTGCGTCGTGGTGATAGCGATCATGTACCGGCCGCTCATGCTCTCCTGCATCGTCCCCGAGATAGCCGAGGCCAGGGGAATCCGGCCCCGGCGCATCGAGATCGCGTTCCTGCTGGTCATCGCGCTGGCCACGACGGTCACCGTGCCCGTGGTCGGCGCCCTGCTGATCTTCAGCCTGATGATCGGCCCGCCCGCCGCCGCCAGGTCCCTGACCAGCAGGCCGGTGCTGGCCATGGCCTTGTCTGTGGTCATCGCCCTGATCACCGTCTGGGCCGCGATCGCCGCCGACTACCTGTACAACTGGCCGATCGGATTCTTCGTCGGCGCGTTCGGCGCCCTGTCCTATGGCCTCGGCCGGGCCTGGGCCGCCCGCCGCCGCAGGGCCGTCCCGGCCGCGCCGGCCGGCCTTGCGGCGAGCCCCATCGACTCCAAGGTCTCACTCAGCCCGGCCGGCAACTGACGCCTGCCACCCGGGCGCGCGGCCCGCGAATCGCGTGCGGTTTCAGCGAGCACGCGATATAGTGACAATATGAGTAGCACTAATGGCAACATTAAAATCGATCATGGCAGCTCCGTGCCGCTGCACGAGCAAGTCGCCGCGGCCATCCGCCGGGCCATCGCTGAGGGCGAGGCGGCAGCCGGCGAGCGGCTCCCGCCAGCGAAGGATCTCGCGGCAGTCCTGGGCGTTAACGCCAACACCGTGTTCCGGGCGCTGCGGACGCTGCGCGACGAAGGGCTCGTGGAGTTCCGCCGCGGCCGAGGGGTCTCGGTCACTGAGCTCGCGCCGCGGCGCAGCCTGGTGGTGGCCAAGGCACGCGAGCTAGCCGAGCTGGCCAGGCGCTTCGGGTACGGGCCGCAAGAACTGGCGGAGATCGTCCTGCAGGTGTCGGGAGGCACACGATGACGCCAGCCGCACCGCCCATCTCGCCGCCGGGTGCCGGTGCGCACGCCCAAGCCTTGATCCAGGAAGCGCGCAGGCGCCAGCGCCGCCGCTACCTGGTGACCGGCCTGGCGATCGTGCTGCTTGCCGCTTCGGCCGGCGTCTCGGCCGGCGTCTCGGCCGGCGCGATCTGGCCGGGCAGCAGCCCGTCTGCCCGGGAGCTGTTCCCACCCCCTGGCGTGGGCAGGGGCGCGCCCGCGCGGTATTCCGCCCCCGCGCCTTACTATGCCTACACGGTCGGGGGAACTCTCTTTAGCTACGTGACGCATGGCATGCAGTACGGCGCCTCGGTGGACGGGCGCTATCTCAAGATCCGCGCCACGGGCACGGGGCGGCTGCTGGCCAGGATCAGCCCGCCGGAACCCTGCAACTCCTTCAGGCTGCTGACCTCCAACGCTGACGGACGGCTGTTCGTCTTCGGCGCGATGCGCTACTGGCATCGGGGCGGACGCTCGTGGTCCTGGATTGGGCAGCGCGACAGGCGGACGCCCATGACGTTCCTGGCGCTGCGCATCGCCCCGGGCGGCCACTTGCAAATGGCGGCGCTGTCGCTCCCTGAGTCCCTGACGCCAGGGCAGCATCCGAGCATCGCCTTGTCGCCGGATGGCAGCAGGCTGGCGGTGGCCTTCGGCGGCAGCGGGCAGACCGCTGTCGTCCAGGTGATCACCCTCGCCACCGGCCAGGTCCGGCAGTGGACACTGCCGCGGCCGCCGTGGACGCCATGGCTGAGCCGCAGCGGCGCCTGGACCTCGGACGGCCGGATCCTGACGATCCTGCAGGCGGCCTTCCCGCGGTTCGGCTCAGCTGTGGCCCGGCTACGCTACCGGCCGCCACTGGCCACGCGGGTGCTCCTGCTCGACACCGCGGCCCCTGGCGCCAGCCTGACCTCCGCCAGGCTGCTCGTGCTGCGCCCCCCGGCTGGCAAGACCGCGCCGGGCAGGCTCATCATCACCCCGGACGGCAGCAAGCTGATCGGCTCCGTCGAGAGCCCGCAACCGCGGGCAAACCCCTGGACCGCGCCACTGACCGGGCAACTCGCCGTGTACTCCACGCGCACCGGTGCGCTGCTCCGGACCCTGGCATCGTGGCAATCGCGAACAGAATTCGGCCCTACCGAGACCGTCGCCTGGTCCAACCGGAACGGCAGCCAGCTGATTATCCTGCGGCCCAGCGGCCGCCTCAACATCCTCGGCGTCCTGACCGCACAGGGATTCACGGCATCGGCGAGCCAGCTCCTGCCGCGGCAACCCTCCGGCTATCAGGAACTACAGCTTGTCCTGCGCGGCCACGACGCAGGTATCTCAACGACCTGGTAGGGCTCAGGTCAGCGGGCCGGCCGCGTCAGCAGATCGGCGGCAGGCACTTCTTGCAGCGGTTCGAGCATCCCTGCACGTGCACGATGTGCGGGCGCGCGGACCTGACCGCGGCGGACGCCGAGGCGGCCGGCAGGGCGCAAACCGCGAAGCTGGCCGCGATCACGGCCGCCGCGACAGACGGGCGGAACCGGTGGGTGAGGAGGCGGTGCGGGCGGTCAGGCATGGTCACCATCCTTCGCCGTCGGGCGCTCCGCAACGGCCGCCGGTGACCCGGCTGGCGCCGGCGAGCGCCGTGTCGCCTGTCATCGCGAGGCTCCGCGACCAGGGTTATCCACATGGTGATCGGGCATGCGGGCCTTGTCAATGTGCCAGCGCGGCCGGCCTGTCGGCGGCGTGGCTGCCGCATAAGGCCAGTGCCATAACCTTGCAGGCAAGATGGCTCTGCCAGGCTGAGCGACAGGAAAGCGACAGGAAGGGGTGCCGGCATGCTCACGGCCGCCGCGAGCACGGGTGACCTGCTCGATCTCGCCCTAGTCGTGCTGGCCGTCCTCGCCGGGATCCGCGGTTACCGGCATGGGCTCCTGGTCGGCGCTGGCTTGCTCATCGGCTTCATCGGCGGCGCGCTGATCGGCACCCGCATCGCCGGGCCGGTCGCCAGCCTGGTCCCCGCAGGCCCGGCCCGGTCCATAGTCGCCCTGGCCACCGTGCTTGTCTGCGCGATCGCGCTGCAAGAACTGCTCGCCCGCGCGGCGGTAGCCATCAGGGACGCCGTGCGGTTCCGCCCGTTCCGGGTAGTCGACGGCGTACTGGGGACCGTGCTTTCCGTCATCTCCTTGCTGCTCGTCGCCTGGCTGCTCGGCCTTGCCATAATCAACTCGCCGTTCACCGGCCTGGCCAGCCAGGTCCGTCACTCACGCATCCTGACCGCCGTTGACGCCCTCGTTCCCAACGGCGTCTACCTGGGCTTCTCCTCGTTCCTGAGAACGGTGGAGACGCACGACCTGCCGCCGCTGTTCGCCGGGCTGACCCCGCCCATCGCTCCCCCCGTCGCCGCGCCGGCCAATGGCGCGGTACCCGCACGGGTCATCGACGCGGACGCGCCGAGCATCGTCAAGATCGTGGCGACCGAGCCCGAGTGCGGGCAGCAGACCGAGGGCACCGGGTTCGTGTACGCCCCCGGCCACGTGCTGACCAACGCGCACGTGGTCGCCGGGGCACGCGACGTCAGCATCGTCAGCGACGGCACCGGGGCCAGCGTCGGGCTCAGCGCGCGCGTGGTCCTGTTCGATCCTGACACCGACATCGCCGTGCTCGACGTGCCCGGCCTGGTCCGCACCCCCCTGGCCCTGCACGGCCCGGCCGCCGCAGGCAACCCAGCCGAAGTCGTCGGCTATCCGGAGAACGGGCCGTTCACGCCCGTGCCGGCCCGCATCGCCGCCGAGCAGCCCCTCACCGGCCCGAACATCTACGTCAGCGCCACCGTGACCAGGCAGATCTACATCCTGCGCGCGATCGTGCGACCGGGAAACTCGGGCGGCCCGCTGCTCGCCCCCGACGGCAGGGTCGACGGCGTGGTATTCGCCACCTCGACCATCGACTCGGACACCGGCTACGCGCTGACCGCGGCCCAGGTGCAAAGGGACGCGCGGGCCGGGTCCACGGCCACCATCCCGGTCGGCACCCAAGGCTGCACCTGACGGCTGCTCCTGCGGATCCAGGGCGTGATCAGGGGCTGGCGAGTGCCGAGGTAACGACCAGATCGACGCGGACCGGCCCCGCGTTACGGAAATCTAGCGTGATCGGCACGATCTCACCGATGTGCAGCGACCGGGGACGGAGCAGCACGAGGTCGACGCCGAACGGGCCCAGGTTCAGGGCGGAGCCAGCAGGAAGCGGGATCTGGACAAGCCGGCCGTGAGCCGTCATCGGCGCGCTGCCGCGCCGGACAAGCAGCGCCTCCCGAGCGAACGGCGACGTCGCGCCGACCAGATCATCTGCCGAGCCCAGATTGCGGATCTCAAGGTAGGTGGTCGCGTACGGGAGAGCGTTGCCCGCACCAGGGCGGAACGACAAGGGGATGGCGGCGAGCGTCACGTCGACGTGAACCCGCCGCAGCGTTCCTGCTCCTCCCGTGACTGTCCAGATCGTGAGCAGGCCAACCAGGACTGCAGCCGAGAGCACCGGTGCTATCGCTGCCCTGAGCAGGCTGCCGACCACTCCAGCCGGCCGGGGCTCACTGGTCAGCGCCCTATCGCTGACCGCCGGGCTGGCCTGCGGCCGCTCGGAGGTACCGGCGAACCCGGGCGTCACGAAGCCTGCCCGGCCATCGCGGTCACCGGCGCCACCGCCGGCCTGGCACTCGACGCCGCGATTGGTGGTCGCGCGCCGAACCGGCGCAGCCGGAGTCCGTTGGTGACCACGACCACCGAACTGGCGGACATCGCGAGGCCGGCGAAAAGCGGGTTGAGGTAGCCGAGCGCGGCGAAGGGCAGCGCGACGAAGTTATAGCCGAAGGCCCAGGCGAGATTCTGCCTGATCGTCCGCATGGTGGCGCGCGCGAGCAAGATGGCATCGGCGATGAGGGCGGGGTCTCCCCCCACCAGCGTCAGGTCCGCAGCCCCGATTGCGGCGTCGGTGCCCGTGCCGACGGCGATCCCGAGGTTGGCCTGAGCGAGCGCCGCCGCGTCGTTGACGCCGTCGCCGACGACGGCGACCGCCACCCCGGCGGACTGGATGTCGCGGACAACCTTGACCTTGCCCTCCGGGCTGACCTCGGCGAAGACATCACGCGCGGGGATGCCGATCTGTCGCGCCACAGCGAGCGCCGTCCGCCGGTTATCGCCAGTCAGCAATACTGGGCGCAGGCCGAGCTCGCGCAGCCTGCCGACCGCCGCGGCGCTGCCTGGCTTCACCGCGTCCGCGACGCTGATCGCCGCTCGGGCCGATCCCGCCCAGGCCACAAGCACGGCGGAACGTCCGGCATCTTCCGCTGCGGCGACCGCGTCGGCGAGGTCCGGTGGGATCGTCACGGACCGTTCGCGCAGCAACCGGGCGCTGCCGACGGTCACCTCCTGGCCCTGCGCCATTCCCCGTACGCCTGCTCCGGCGATGCTCGCGAAGCCCGCCACCGGCGGCAGCGCTCCGAACCTGGCCGATGCAGCGCGGGCGATCGCCTGGCCTACGGGGTGCTCCGACGCGTCCTCGATCACGCCCGCCAGGCGAAGCGCCTCGTCCGGGTCGCAGCCGCTAGCCGCCGTGACCGCCAGCACCGTCATGACACCCGTGGTCACGGTCCCGGTCTTGTCTAGCACGACCACGTCGAGCCGACGCGCCGACTCAAGCGCATGCGACCCCCGGATCAGGACTCCGAGCTCCGCGCCCCTGCCGACCCCGGCAAGCAGCGCGGTGCTCGTCGCCAAGCCCATCGCGCACGGACAGGCCACGACCAGCACGGCGAACGC
>JASIBM010000490.1 GCA_030045175.1 Streptosporangiaceae bacterium
GATCACCGGGCCGGCGATCACCCGGGCGGCGATCACCCGGCCGGCGGGCAGCCCGAGGGCAGCTTGTCCACGGCGGAGCTGCGTGAGCTGCTGCTGGCCCACGCGGTCGCGCTGCTGTCCGGCCCGGGCGGGCTCGCCTCGGTGCTGCGCACCGGCACCCTGCCCAGGCCCGCCGCCTCGGTCAGCCTCCCCCTGGACATCGGCACCGCCACCGACACCATCCCGCCGCACCTGCGGCGGGCCGTCATGGCCCGGGACCGGCACTGCCGCGCGCCGGGCTGCTACCGTCCCCCGGCCGCGTGCGAGGTGCACCACATCATCCCTCGCTCCCGGGGCGGACCGACCAGGCTGACCAGCCTGATCTTGCTGTGCCGCTTCCACCACCTCATCTACGTGCACGAGTGGGGCTGGACCATCACCTTGAACCCCGACGGCACCACCACCGCCACCAGCCCCGACCACACCCGCCAGTACCACAGCCACGCACCACCCACCGCCGCCTGACCCCGTCGGCTGACCCGTCACTCGGCCTGCATGCCGAAGCGAGCCATGAGCGCGCGCTCCTCATCAGGCGAAGGCGGGTCACCGCGATTCCACAGATCATGCAGGGCGGCGAAGTACGCGTCCATGGCCGGTGCGTGCATCACGAGCAACCGGGCCACGTCGGTGCCCGCGTTGCCGAAGGTGTGCAGGACGCCACGCGGCACCAGGGCGAACTCCTCGGGCCCGACGGCATGATCGGTTCCGTCGATCCGCACCGAGATCGTGCCCTCAAGCCCGAAGTACGCCTCCGAGCAGTTCGCGTGCCGGTGTGGCGGCGGTCGGCGCCCACCCGGCGGGAGCGTGCGCTCCATCACGGACAGGTCGCCGTCGTCCAGTCGCGCTAGCGCCTTGAAGTGCATGACGCTGCCGCGCGCCTGGTAATGCTCGTGGCCCTCGCCAGGTCCGAGAATTGCTGCCCGCATGTGTTCTCCTCCGTCGGCCATCGACACTAACCCGGCTCGCGGCCGCGATCAGGAACCGGTACCCGAGCATGACCGCGTGGAATGCCTGCTCACCCGACGGCTGCACGGCAAGGCCGGTAACTGATCCGGCATGCCGGCGATGCGCCTCATAGACAGCGCTGATGTCCGCGCTAGGCGCGGTGACGTGGAACTCGACCCCCGCGCCCTTGCGCTACCACACCAGCGTCCAGCCCGCCAGCCGGGCCACTGTCACGCCCAGACCTTGCAGCCAAGATCAATAACGTGGCCCGGCTGGCCCTGCAGCCGACGATGCGACCGCTCGCGGCGCGGAGCTAGCGATCGCCAGCGATTTCGGTGCCGATGGGCCTAGCCATTTAGTTCGTGCAGGTTATTTCCGCTGCCCAGCGGATTGGATTGCGATTGATTAGTTGGTAGATAGGTGCGGTGCACTCGGATGCGGTGTAGCCGTAGCCGCTGGCCAAGGCTAGAGATGCACTGTATGCCGCTGCCATAGTCGATCCAGACTGGTCGAAGGTCATCGTGGTCGCGCTTACCATAGGTACGCCATGGGGGGTAGCTGCCGAGGCCGCGCTGGTCCAGGCTCCGCCGATGCCTAGCAGGCTGGCGGCAAGGAACGTGCAGCCGACAGAACGTCGTACGTGCGAGATCATGGCTCCTCCGAGCTTGTCCGGTCCGTCTATTGCGAACTAGTTCGCAATAGAATGATAGCAAGGCAGCGGATATTGGCTAGCCTGCATCTTTTGTGATCATGGCTGGGTGGCTTGAGGCCGCGGCCTGGTGCTGTTTCTGGTGGCGTTTCAGGTTCTGGCCGTGTCCGTGATCACCATCGGCACGACACGACACGGTCATGCCGTGACAACCTTCGCGTCTTAGCCCGGCCCGGCTCGCGGCACTGCGCGGGCGGGTCTAGTCTTCGTTGCATGGTCCGACCGCCGCTGAGCTTTATCCCGAGCCCGCCGACTAACGGCTTCCACGTCGGCCCGCTGTTCTTCCACTACTACGGGCTCATGTACGTGATCGGCATCGCCCTGGCCGTGCTCATCACCAGGCGCCGGGTCAGCGCCTACGGCGGTGACCCGGCGCTGGTGGGTGACGTCGCGCTGTGGGCGGTACCCGCCGGGATCATCGGCGGGCGCATCTACTTCGACATCACCACCCCGGCGCAGATCCCGCACGAGTGGTATGGCGTGCTCGCCGTGTGGCAGGGCGGGCTCGGCATCTGGGGCGGCGTGGCGGCCGGCGCGCTGGTCGGGGTCTGGCGCGTGCGGCGCCAGGGCGCCCCGGTCGCGTTGTTCGCCGACGCGGTCGCGCCCGCGCTGCTCGTCGCCCAGGCGATCGGCAGGATCGGGAACTATTTCAACCAGGAACTCTTCGGGAAGCCCACCACGCTGCCGTGGGGCCTGATCATCGCGCCGCAATTCCGGCCCGCTGGCTACGCCGCCTACCGCACCTTCAACCCCACGTTCCTGTACGAGCTGATCTTCGACCTCGCGCTCGCCGCGCTGCTCGTCTGGCTCGGCCATCACACCCGGATCCGCCCGCCCGGCCTGTTCGCGCTGTACGTGACGGGGTACTCGGCGTTCCGGATCTACGAGGAATCGCTGCGGATCGACTACTCGGAGCACTTCCTCGGCCTGCGGCTGAACACCTTCGTGGCGTCCGCGCTGACCATCGCCGGCATCGTCTGGTTCATCTACAGCCAGCGCCGGCGGGCTGAGCCTGCCGCGGTGCTCGATGACGGCCCGGCCGCCACCAGCACGGCCGGCGACACCGGCCCGGCCGAGGAGGCTGAGGCCAGCGAGGCCGAGGCCGGCGCATCCGACGACGCGGACGATGCCGGGGAGGACGGCGCTGGCCCGCACGAGCCAGAGGTCTCGGCGACCGCGAGCGCGCAGGAAATTCAGTCGGACCTCTAGCGGTCTTGCACTTATATTGGGTCACTCGCCGCGCGAGTTACCCGCTGGGGGCATGGCTGTCCCGGCCGGCCGCGTTCAGCGGCGGACGGGAGCCGCTATGTCGCCGGGCCGCACCTGCGGCGGGGTCCGAGCTCAGATCAAGCGCAAGCTAGGCCGGCTGCGGCCGGACCTCGCGCCGTTGCGGCATTCGCGCGACTACCGGCTGCTCTACGCCGGCCAGGCGGGTACCAACGCGGCATCGATGATCTGCTACGTCGCGATGCCTTATCAGGCGTACAAGCTCAGCCATTCGTCGCTGGTCGTCGGCCTGCTCACGTGCGCCGAGCTGCTGCCCGTGCTGGCGGCCGGCCTGCTCGGTGGCGCGCTGGCCGACGCGGTGGAGCGCCGCGGCCTGATCGTCATCACCCAGGCCGGGGCGGCCTGCTGCATGGCCACGCTGATTGCCAACGCCATGGCCTGGCGGCAGCTATGGCTGCTGTTCGTCGTGGCGGCGTTGCTTGCAGGCGCGTTCGGCTTGCAGCGACCCTCCCTGGAGGCGCTGGTGCCCAGGCTGGTCCGCCGCGACGACCTGCCGGCGGCCG
>JASIBM010000491.1 GCA_030045175.1 Streptosporangiaceae bacterium
CGAAGACTTCTACTACCAGGACCCGCTGGGGTTCTTCGCGCGGCTGCGCGAGTCCCGGCCGGTCGCCCCGGTGCGGATGCCGGGCTACGGGCGGGCATGGATCGTCACCCGCTACGCGGACGTGCGGGCGGTCCTGACCGACCCCCGGCTGACGAAGGACGTCCACCGCTGGCCGGGGGGCGGCCGGTCCCGGCCGAGCGAGGCGACGGGTGTCTACGCGCACATGCTCCACGCCGACCCGCCTGACCACACCCGGCTGCGCCGCCTGGTGCAGAAGGCGTTCACGCCGCGCCGCGCGGCGCTGCGGCCGCGGGCTCAGCAGATCGCCGCGGGCCTGCTTGATGAGATGGCCGCGGCCCGCGGCGGCGTCATCGACCTGCTCGGGGCGTACGCCCGCCCCCTCCCGATCGCGGTGCTCTGCGAGCTGCTCGGCATCCCGGTGGCGGACCGCGCGTGGATCGCGGTCACCGTGGCGGCCTACGACGACCGCGCGGAGCACCAGCGCGTGGAGCGGGAACTTGCCGCCTACTTCACGGGGCTGATCGCCGCCAGGCGCGCCGAGCCCGGCGAGGATCTGGTGTCGGCGCTCGCCATCGCCCGCGACAACGCCGGCGCCGCAGGGGCCGCCGACGGGCTGAGCGACGGCGAGCTCCTTGCCACGGTCTACCTGCTGGTCATGGCGGGCTTCGACACCACCGCCAACCTGATCGCCTCCGGCGTCCTTGCGCTGCTGACACACCCGGGAGAGATGGCCCGGCTGCGGGAGGACCCGTCCCTGCTCCCGGCCGCCGTCGAGGAACTGCTCCGGTTCACGAACCCGGTGAACCACGCCAACGACCGGTTCACCACCGAGGACGTGCCCGTCGGCGACGTGGTGATCCCGGCAGGTGAGTGGGTTCTGCCCGCGACCAGTTCCGCCAACAGGGATCCCGCTCAGTTCCCCGACCCGGACCACCTCGACCTCAGCCGCGACGCCAGCGGCCACGTCGCCTTCGGCCACGGCGTTCACCATTGCCTGGGCGCTCCGCTGGCCCGCATGGAGGCCGAGGTCGCCCTCGGCGCATTGCTCGCCCGCTTCCCTGGGCTATCGCTCGCGGTCCCCCCGTACGCGCTCCGCTGGCGCCCCGTCAGCCTGATGAACGGCCTGGAGTCCCTCCCCGTCATCCTCGCCTGACCGGGCGGCAGATCGTCGGCCCCGGGCTGTCGGGGACGGGTAAGCCGCGCGGGCCGCGCGGGCCGCGCGGGCCGGACGAGGGCGAGCTTGGCGGCTAGCCGATGCGCTCGATGATCGTGGCGGTGGCCATCGCGCCGCCGGCGCACATGCAGATCAGCGCCGTGGTCGCGTCGCGGCGCTCGAGTTCGTGCAGGGCGGTCGTGATCAGCCGTGCGCCTGTGCTGCCCACCGGGTGGCCAAGTGCGATCGCGCCGCCGTTGACGTTGACCAGGGCAGGGTCGGGATCGTGCACGCTCATCCAGGAGAGCACCACCGACGCGAACGCCTCGTTCACCTCGAACAGGTCGATGTCACCCATCGACATCCCGCTGCGCCGCAGAACCCGCTCGGTGGCGGCGACGGGGCCGTCGAGATGGTAGTAAGGCTCGTCGCCGATCAGGCACTGGGCGATGATCTCGGCCCGGGGTCGCAGGCCGAGGGAGCGAGCCCGCTGCTCGTCGGCGAGCAGCACGGCGGCTGCGCCGTCTGAGATCTGCGAGGTGGTGCCCGCCGTGTGCAGGCCGCCGTCGACCACCGGCTTGAGCGCGGCCAGAGCCGCCGCCGTGGTGTCCCGCAGGCCCTGATCGCGGTCCACGGTGAGGCTTTCGCCGGTCGGCTGGCGCTCCGCGTCGAGCACAGGTGCCTTGACGGCGATGACCTCGCGGTCGAAGCGCCCCTCGGCCCAGGCTCGCGCGGCTGCCTGCTGCGAGCGCAGGCCGAACGCATCGAGGTCGGCCCTGGTCAGCCCCCGCCGCCAGGCGATCCGCTCCGCCGCGACGAACTGGTTGGGCATGTCGATGCTCCACGCCGCGGGGCGAGGGCCGGCCGGGGCGGGGCCGGCGACGGTCGCTGCGGCAGCTGTCCCGAGCGGGACCCGGCTCATCGCCTCCACCCCGCAGGCGATGCCGACGTCGATCGCGTCCGCGGCGATCAGCCCGGCGATCAGGTGGACCGCCTGCTGCGCCGAGCCGCACTGGGCGTCCAGTGTCAGGCAGCCAGCCCTGATCGGGAGCCCCGAGTGCAGCCACGCGGTCCGGGTCACGTTGTTTGACTGCTCGCCCGCCTGCGTCACGCAGCCCCCGGCGACCTGCTCGACCACGTGCGCGTCGAGCCTGGCGCGCTCGATCAGCCCGGCTTGCGCCGCCCCGAGTAGCTCGGCTGCGTGCAGGCCAGACAGGCTCCCGTTGCGCTTGCCGATCGGCGTGCGGACCGCCTCGACGATCACGGCTCTGCCCATGATGCCTCCCTCGCCTCCGGCTCGCTCGCGCAGTCACATAGTAGAACGTGTTCTTGGTTTCCGTGCTAGGCAGGTACACCGGCTGGCGCGGACATGTTCTAATGAAACTAGAACACGTTCCAGTCGGAAGCACTCGGAGGACAGCCATGGCCGAGCCGCGGATACCAGCTGGATTCGACTTCACCGACCCCGACCTGTGCGCCCGTCGGGTCCCGGCGGCCGAGCTCGCCGAGCTTCGCAGGGCCGCGCCGGTGTGGTGGCAGGCCCAGCAGCGCGGCTCGGCAGGCTTCGACGACGACGGCTTCTGGGTCGTGACCAGGCATGCCGACATCGTGGAGATCTCCCGGTCCAGCCATCTGTACGGAAGCTGGGAGAACACGGCGATCATCAGGCACGTTCGCACGGTGACCCAGGAATCCCTGGACATGCAGCGGCTCATCCTGCTCAACATCGACCCGCCCGAGCACACCAAGCTGCGCGGCATCATCTCCCGCGGCTTCACGCCGCGGGCGATCGCGAACCTTCGGGACGCGCTGGCCGAGCGCGCCGAGCGGATCGTGCGCGCCGCGCTGGAAGAGGGCACCGGCGACTTCGTCGCCGACGTCGCCTGCGAGCTGCCGTTGCAGGCGATCGCCGAGCTGATCGGCATCCCGCAGGAGGATCGCAAGCAGATCTTCGAGTGGTCGAACACGATGGTCGGCGACGAGGACCCCGAGTTCGCCGACTCTGGGCTGGCCGCCGCCGCGCAGCTACTCGGTTACGCGATGACGATGGCCGACGAGCGGCGCAAGTGCCCGCGCGACGACATCGTGACCAAGCTGGTCAACGCCCAGATCGAGGGCGGCCACCTGAGCTCGGACGAGTTCGGGTACTTCGTGCTCATTCTCTCGGTGGCGGGCAACGAGACCACGCGGAACGCCATCTCGCACGGCATGCTGGCGTTCTTCGACCACCCGGAGCAGTGGGATCTGTTCGTCGCCGAGCGACCGCAGACCACGGCAGATGAGATCGTGCGCTGGGCTACCCCGGTGACCGTGTTCCAGCGGACGGCGAGGGCCGACACCGTGCTCGGCGGCCAGGAGGTCAAGGCTGGCCAGCGGCTCGGCTTGTTCTACCGCTCGGCCAACTTCGACGAGGACGTGTTCGACTCGCCCGAGAAGTTCGACATCACCCGCAGCCCGAATCCGCACCTGGGCTTCGGCGGCACCGGCGCGCACTATTGCATCGGCGCCAACCTGGCCAGGCTCGAGATCGACCTGATCTTTGGCGCGATCGCCCAGGCGATGCCCGACATCCGCAAGGTCGGCGACCCGGAGCGGCTGCGATCCGGCTGGCTGAACGGCATCAAGCGGCTGCCCGTCAGCTATCACTAACCGGTCCCGGCCGCCCAGCCACCCCGGCCGCCCAGCCACCCCAGCGGGTCACCCACCCAGCCGGTCAGCCGCCAGCCTGGAACGTCACGCCGTCCAGCGCGACCGCGTCCGTGGCCGAGCCATTCAGGAACACGTATCCGGCTTCCGAGCTTGGCTTGCCGAAGACGTCGACATCCTCGACCACGGGCCCGCTGGTGCCCGCGGCCACGGCGAAGGCCTTGCTGAAGGCGGGGCGGTATCCCACGGGCAGCCTGAACGCGTCGCTGAATGGCGTCCCCCCGGTGAGCACGCCGTCGAGGTAGACGAAGCCGAGCGAGTCCTTGCACGCCCGTGCAAAGCGGAAGCCCGCCGCGGACGGGTAGTTGTGCCAGCCGTTCAAGAAGCCGGACGGCTTGATGACGACGCAGGTCAGCGACGCGCGTGGGGCAGCAGACCGGGTGGCGGCCCAGACCGTGCCGCCGCCGAGCGCCACGCTGAGCGCGAGTACCGAGACCGCGAAGGAGGGAGTTAGTGCCCGACCGAGGATCCGCTTCATGACCACTCCTGGGGTTGCCACGCTTATGCGCGAGTAATTACGGCTAGCGTAAGAGCGCGGTGATGTCCGCGCGATGGAGTTCGGCCACTAGTCCGGGGTGTCGGCGACCACCCACATCGAGAAGTACTGCGACCCGCCGCCGTAGGCGTGGCCGAGCGCGGTCCGCGCCCCTGGCACCTGGTGCTCGCCGGCCTTGCCCATCACCTGCATCGCCGACTCGGCGAACCGCAGCAGGCCGGACGCCCCGATCGGGTTCGAGCTGAGTACGCCGCCGGATGGGTTCACCGGGATCGAGCCGGTGATCTCGGTCTGGCCGGCCTCGGTCAGCCGCCAGCCCTGCCCGGCGGCCGCGAACCCCAGGTTCTCCAGCCACATCGGCTCGAACCAGGAGAACGGGACGTAGATCTCGGCCGCGTCGATCTCGTCGATGGGGCTGGCGATCCCGGCCGCCGCCCAGAGCGCGGCAGCCGCGTCGGCCCCGGCACGCGGGTTCACGTGGTCCTTGCCTGAGAACATGGTCGGCTCCGTGCGCATCGACGTCGCGCGGACCCAGGCAACCGGCCGGCCCGTGGCCTCGGCCGCGGCCTGGCCGCCGAGCACGATCGCGCACGCCCCGTCCGACGACGGGCACGTCTCGTCGTAGCGGACCGGGTCCCAGAGCATCGGCGAGGCGAGCACCTTGTCCGCGGTCATGTCAGGCTGACGCAGGTGCGCGTACGGGTTGCGGGCGCCGTTGCGCCGGTCCTTCGCCGCGACCATAGCCCCGACGTGACCTGGCGCGCCGCTGCGCCTGATGTAGGAGCGGATGTGCGGCGCGAAGTAGCCACCAGCCCCGGCGAGCACCGGCATGGAAAATGGCGGGGTTATCGACAGTGCCCACATAGCGTTGGACTCTGATTGCTTTTCGAACGCAACGGCCAGCACCCGGTCGTGCACGCCGGCCTGGATCAAGCTGGCGGCGATCAGTCCAGTCGCCCCGCCGACCGAGCCCGCCGTGTGCACCCGGAGCAGCGGCTTGCCCACCGCGCCGAGCGCGTCGGCCAGGTAAAGCTCCGGCATCATGACGCCCTCGAACAGGTCGGGTGCCTTGCCCACGACGACCGCGTCGATCTCGTCCCTCGTCACCCCCGCGTCGGCCAGCGCCCGGTCGACCGCCTCGCGGCAGAGCCCCGCGATCGATACGTCCGTGCGCTTGCTGCGGTGCTGCGTCTGGCCGGTGCCGAGCACCGCGACCCGCTGCTTCCTGCCTGTCATCGGGCCTCCATGACGCAGACCAGGTTCTGCTGCAGGGCTGGGCCGCTGGTCGCGTGGCCGAGCGCCCGGTCCGCGCGGCCGCAGGAGATCTCAGTGGCGGCGCAGCCGATCCTGGCCAGCCCGGCCGAGAACATCGGGTTGCCCGCCAGCGCCCCGCCGGAGGGGCTGATGATCACGTCGTCGCCCAGCCCGAGCGCCCGCCGCAGGATGATCTCCTGATGGGTGAACGGCGCGTGCAGCTCGGCGACCTGCACGCCGCTGGCACCGGCCGCGGCGCCGGCCGCGGCAGCGGACGGCGACGAGGTCAGGTCGCGGGCACCGAGCGCGGCCGAGTCGATCCGGTGCTCGAACCCGGTGATCCAGGCGGGCCGGTCGGCGAGCGAGCGAGCGCGGTCACCGGCCGCCAGGATCACGACGGCGGCTCCGTCGGTGACCGGCGCGCAGTCGTGGGCGCGCAGCGGGTCGGCTACGTATGGCTGATCGAGCATGGACTCGATCAGGGGCCTGTGGGCGACCGGCGCGGTGCTGACCCGGGGGGACGACCCCCCAGAACCCCCCGCCGGGCTCCTTGTTGGATATGAATCTCTTGACCTGGCCGCCACGGCGGCCATATCTTCCTGGCTCCACAGGCCCGCCTCGATGCCGTTCCTGGCCTGCAACGCGGCGATCGTCACCGAGTCCGGCCACAGCGGGGCGACCAGGTACGGGTCGAGCTGGAGCGCGAGCACGCGGCGCAGGTGGCCGGCCGAGGACTTGCCGAAGCCGTAGGCGAGCGCGATCTCGGCCTCGCCGGTCAGGATCTTCAGCCACGCCTCGTACAGCGCCCAGGCGCCGTCCATTTCCACGTGGGACTCCATCACCGGGGGGAACGCGCCGATCGCGTCGACCGCGGACACGAACGAGAATGCCCGCCCGGCCAGGTAGTCCGACGATCCTGAGCACCAGAAGCCGATGTCGGCCTTGGTCAGGCCGGTCGCCGCGAGCACTTCCTGGAAGATCGGGACGAGCATCTCGACGCCGTTGGTGGTGGCGGGGGAGTGCCGCTCGTTCGGCGCCTGGGCGAATCCGATCACTGCGACGTCGGTCACGGGCGTCCTTCGGGGGTCACAGGTGGTGGGCGTAGGAGTCGTAGGGCGCGTCCGGCTCGCCGGTCGGCCTGAAGTGGTCGATCGCCTGCGACGGCGCTGTACTGTCCCCGGTGCCGGCCCCGGTGCCGTCCCCGGTGCCGTCCCCGGTTCCGTGCTCGGCCGTCCGCCACACCGCCGCCACGCGCATGCCCATCCGGACCTCCTGCGGCGGGCAGCCGAGTATCAGGTGCTGGAACGCGATGTCGGCGCCATCGATCAGCACGGACGCGGCGACGTAAGGGGTGGCGACCCGCTGGCCCTGGAACGGCACGTTCACCACGCAGAACGTGGTCACGAT
>JASIBM010000492.1 GCA_030045175.1 Streptosporangiaceae bacterium
TCAGCCCGGCGAGGTACGGCACCCTGGCACTTCCTGGTGATCAGTATTCCTTCGACATCTTCCGGCAGATCGGGCTGGCGCTTGGTCCCCGGCGCGATGGCGCGGTGGGGCCGGGGGAGCACGTCGCGCTGGCCGGGGACGCGGCACTGGCCGGGGACGCGGCACTGGCCGGGAACGACGCGCAGGCCGGGGCCGCAGCACTGGCCGGGGACGCGGCACTGGCTGGGAACGACCCGCAGGCCGGGAATGCCGCTCAAGGGCAAGACGGCGCGGACGAAGGGCTTTTCGCGGTCTCGCCCCGCCGGGTACTCGGCGACCTGGCTCCCGGCCGCGTCCTCGCGCTCGGAGAGTCTCAGTCGGCCTACTACCTGACGAGCTATATCAACGGCGTGGAGCCGTTGCGGCCGGCCTTCGACGGCTTCCTCGTCCACAGCCGGGGCGCTGGTTCCGCCCCGCTCGCTGGTACCGGCATCAACCCGATGGCCGACGTCGATGGCGTGCGCATTCGCACCGACAACGCCGCCCCTGTGCTCGTCTTGCAGGCCGAGGGCGATGTCGTGCGGCCGCTGGCCTCGGCGCTGGCGCGGCAGCCGGACTCCGACACGTTCCGGCTGTGGGAGGTCGCAGGGACCGCGCACGTTGACGCCTACGTCATCGGCATGGCGGCTGAGTTGCTCGGGTGTGATTGGCCGGTGAACTCAGGTCCGCACAGGTACGTCGCACAGGCGGCCCTGCACGCCCTGGACAACTGGGTGAGGGAAGGAACGCCGCCACCGCGAGCCGCCAGAATCGAACTGGCGTCGCGGCAACCGCTGGTGATCAAGCGGGACGCGGCGGGAAACGCGGTCGGCGGGGTTCGCACTCCCGCGCTCGACGTCCCTGTTGCCTCGCTCAGCGGCGAGGGTCCGCCCGGCGCTAGCGGCCCAGGCTGGCTGGTCGGCTCCACGCTCGCGTTCGAGGCCGCAGAGGTGGCGCGGCGCTACCGTGACCAGGCCGGTTACCTCCGCGCCTACGGTGAAGCGCTCGACGCGGCCATCAGTGCGGGATTCTTGCTGCCGGGGCACGCCGAGCAGCTACTCGCCGAGGCGTCGGCCGTGTCATGGCCCACGTGATGCTTGGTTCGTTGGCCTAAGGCTCATGGCTCCACGAACACGGCCGCTTGGCTTACCGATCAGCGACACCGGCATATCGGGCTGGCGGTTAGGATTCATGCTGAGTTCATGGACAATGTGGCCCGTCCCCGGTGGTGTCGGGACGGGGCCAGGGGGTGAGCTAGCCGGAGGGGCTGATCTAGCTATGCGTCAACGCCGCGAGCGCCGTAAGCGCGACGTCCAAGGCCAGCCCGAGTCGCCGCAGCAAGCGGCGCAATCCGAGCCCGGCCCGGCTCAGTCCCAGGCCGGCCCGGCCCAGTTCCAGCCTGGCTACTCGCAGCCTTCTCAGCCAGCCGACTCCACCCAGCCCGACCTCAAGCTCCCTGCCTCCTACCCCTCACCTGGCGACCAGCCGTGGCCGGGGCCAGGCAGTTCGGCGCGGGGTATCTCACAGGAACCTAAGACCGTGGCGCGGTTCCAGCCTGGCCCGCCGGGCCAGAGCCAGGCCGACCTCGGCGCCCAGGCTCAGCCTGCGCACCCGGTGTGGCCCGCGTCCGCGGACTGGCAGCCGCGTGAGGCCTTCCAGCCGCGCGACGCTTTCCAGCCGCGCGAGGCCTTCCAGCCGTCGCCTCGCTACGCTGCGCCCGGCACACCTCAGCCCGGCACACCTCAGCCCGGCACGTTCCAGTCCGGCACGTTCCAGTCCGGCACGTCGCAGCCCGGCACGTCGCAGCCTGCCGGGGCCATCCCACCGCCCGGCACGCAGCCACAGCCCGTCTTCGCGGCTCGGGTCGCCGCCGTACCGTCGCTAACCGTCCAGCAGCAGCAGCCCGTCGGCGGGCCACAGCCGGCCCAGGCGCTTGCGTTGCCAAAACCTCAAGAGCCGCAGCCGACTCGACGCAAGCGGCGGCGCAGGGTCATCACCACCGTCATCGTCGTCGTGGTCTTGATCCTCGGCCTCGCCGCGGCGGGCGGCGGGTACCTGCTGCTCCGAACGCGCGGCACCCCGCGGCAGACCGCCGTCAGCTACCTGAGCGCGTGGCAGCGCGGCCAGTACGCCGCCATGGCCAAGGTCAGCGTGAACGTGCCGAGCACCGGCCTCGCGGTTCCGATCCAGAGCGCGGCGACCGAGCTTGGCGTCCGCAGCACCCGGCTATCCCTTGGCGCGGTCACGACCAACGGCGGCTCGGGCCTAGCGCGGTTCACGGTCACCGACGACCTGGCCAGTGGCCACGTGTGGACCTACCAGGGACAGCTTCAGCTCATCAAGCAGAACCATCGCTGGTGGGTGAACTGGAGCCCGTCAGCGATCTACCCGGGCCTGCACGCTGGCGAGCGGTTCGCGCTCACCAGCGCGTGGCCGGCCAGGGCCAACATCCTCGCCGCCGGCGGGACCGTGCTCAGCTCGCCTGCGACCATCGCGCAGTCCGAGTCGCTCGCGCTGCTGACCGGCTACATAGGCCGGGCCACCGCCAAGCAGGCGAAGGCGCTGGGCGCCCCGTACCGGGCCGGCGATCTGATCGGCATCGGCGGGATCGAGCAGGCCTATCAATCCCAGCTCGCCGGCCGTCCGTCGCTGACCATCCAGGTCGTCGGGCCAGGCAAGCACCTCGACGCGACGGCGGAGAAGTTCGCGGCGGTGCCAGGCAAGCCGGTGCGTACGAGCATCGAGATGAGCGTTCAGCTCGCCGCTGCGCACGCGATCGTGACCGCGAAGACGAACAAGCCCGTCGACATGGTCGTGATCCAGCCGTCGACCGGCCATGTGCTCGCCGTGGTCGAACGTCCTGGCGGGTTCGACCGCGCGCTCGAGGGCATCTTCCCGCCCGGATCCACCTTCAAGGTCATCACAGCCTCGGCCCTGGCCAAGCGGGGGATGACCCCGGCCAGCCCGGTGCAGTGCCCGGCCACGGTGACGATCGACGGCAGGACAATACACAACGCGGACAACGAGCACCTGGGCGCGACCAACCTTCAGCAAGCGTTCGCTATCTCGTGCAACACCACGTTCGCCGAGCTGGCCGTGAGCCGCCTGAACGGGCGGCTGCTCGGGGCCATGGCGCGCGTGTACGGCTTCAACGCCACGCCATCGCTCGGCATCCCGGCCACGCTCGGCTCGTTCAGCGCCCCGCACTCACCCATCGACCTGGCAGCGGACGCATTCGGGCAGGGGACCGACCTGGTCAACCCGCTCAGTCAGGCAGCGGTCGCCGCGGCGGTCGAGAGCGGCACGTGGCGATCCCCCGAGCTGGTCATCAGCCCCGCGCCGCGGGTTCTGGCCAAGCCGCGCAAGATCAGCGCGACGGTCCTTAACACCTTGCGGCCGATGATGCGAGCCGTCGTGACCAGTGGCACCGCCGCGGGAGTCGGCTTTCCCCCTGGTGTCTACGGCAAGACGGGCACGGCTGAGTACGGCACGGGGCCGAACCCGAAGTCGCACGGGTGGTTCATCGGCTACCGTGGCGATCTCGCGTTCGCGGTGATCGTCGAGGGCGGCGGCTTCGGGGCCGATAGCGCGGCTCCGATCGCTAACGCGTTCTTGCGCAGCGTGGGACCCTGAGACTTGAGGGTGAGAAGCGGGCAGTCGGCGCACTTGCCGCCGCCAGGCACCCGGTAGTACAGGCAGCAGCTGCGCCGGACGAAGAACGGCTCGCTCGCTAGCAGGACGCCGCTGTCCCGCAGCGAGGGCTGGGCCAGCGCCGCCGCGGCCTGCGGCCGCCAGTCGACGCCGTGCCGCTCGCCGAGCAGGCGCAGGCCGCCGATCAGCGCGGAGGCGGCGTTGTCCAGCAAGATGGCGCCGGATATCCGCACTCGCGCTCGTACTTCATCCGCGAGGGGTAGGAAATGGCCGTCCACCGCGGCCCGCACCACGAGGCCGATCAGGGTGCCCGCTGGTGCCGCCCAGCCGGGGCCAGCGGTCATGCCAAGCTCGATCAGCGCGCCCGCCGGCCGACGCCAACGCAGCCGTCCTGGCGTCATGTCGGGCACGCATCCGCTGGTGGCCAGGCAGCCGATCGCAGGTGAAAGCAGCCGGGCGGCATACCCCTGGAAGAACAGCGACGCGGCGACCCGGGGCTCGCAATCGCGCAGGCCGCGGCGGGTCGCGTCGATGAGCATGTCGAGGTGGCTGCCTCCGGCCGAGTACAAGGACTCGGCCGGCTGCCAGCCGACCGGGTCATCGGCCGGGTCAGCCAGCCGGAAGAACATCCCGAGCCCGGCCGATGCGGCCAGCCCAGCGCGCACCTGATCGGCGCGTACGTGAACCGCGCCAGCCATCCCCGGACCCGCCACGTCAGGGCCTGCCGCGCCGTTCATCGCCCGGCCTGCGCCGTCGGTGGCGTGCGGGAGACGGTACGCCCGGCCCGGCGGGCCAGCGCGGCGAACTCGGCGGAGTCGGCGATGGCGCCGCCCGCCGCGTCATTGTTGAAGTAGACGTACACGGGCGCCTCATCGGGCCAGGCAGCGGTGAGCCGGTCCAGCCACGCCAGCAGCGCGCGAGTCCCGTAACGTGGCCACGGGCTCGCGGCTCCCTGGTGGAACCTGAGGTATCCCCAGCCGGCCGTTCGCCACAACGGCGTGACCGGCCGGCCGAGCTGATCGGCCCAGCACAGGCACGCTCCGTGCGCCGCGAGAACATCCTTGGTCGCGCCGGTCCACCAGGACGGATGGCGCGGCTCGACGGCCACCAGGAGCTTGTGAGCCAGGGGGACCGCGGCGAACGCGGCCAGGCAGTCGGCGAGGCGCGGCGGATCCGCCGTGAGCGTGGGCGGAAGCTGAAGCAGCACTGGGCCGAGCCTGTCGCCAAGTCCGGCGGCGGCCCCCAGCAGCCTGGCAACTGGCTCGGCCGGGTCGCGCAGCCGTTTGACGTGGGTGAGGTACCGGCTCGCCTTCAGCGCCATGACGAAGTCGGCGGGCGTGCGGTCCCGCCAGCCCGCGAACGTCTCAGGTGCGGGCAGGCGGTAGAACGTGCCGTCGTTCTCGACCGTGGCGTACTGGCTGGCGTAGTGCTCTAGCCAGAGCCGTTGCGGGACGCCCGGCGGGTACAGCGCGCCGCGCCAGTGCGGGTACTGCCAACCCGACGTGCCGACGAGCAGGGGCATGGTTCATTCTTGCCCATCATCGGGTCACGACGGGGTGCGCGCCTGCGGGGCTGGCGTGGATAGTCACCGCCGCGAGTCGGCTGACGTATCGCAGCAGGTGCGCCTCGGCGTGGTGAGCGATGTCGTGCGCCTGGGTGACCGTGAGGTCAGGGGCGACGGTGACGTCTGCCTCGGCTCGCAGGGTGTGACCGATCCAGCGGATGCGCAGGTCGCGGACCTGCTCGACGCCGTCGACGTCGGCTATGACCGCGGTTGCCTGATCCACCAGGCCTGGATCGACGGCGTCCATCAGGCGGGCGCCCACCTGGCGGATCGCAGTGCGCAGCACGCCGAGGATCGCGGCGGTGATCACCAGGCCCACGATTGGATCGGCGAGCCGCCAGCCTGCCGCCGCGCCGCCGGCGCCGAGCAGGACAGCCAGGCTGGTGAAGCCGTCGGTGCGGGCGTGCAGGCCATCGGCGACCAGGGCGGCCGAGCCGATCCGGCGGCCGGTGCGGATGCGGTAGCGGGCCACGATCTCGTTGCCAGCGAAGCCGGCCAGAGCCGCGGCCGCCACGGCCCACAGGTGGGTGACGTTCCTGGGGTGGATGAGCCGGTCGATGGCCACGTAGCAGGCGAGCGCGGAGGAGAGCGTGATCATGGCGACGACGAAGAGCCCGGCGAGGTCTTCGGCTCGCGCGTAGCCGTAGGTGTAGCGCTTCGTCGGCGCCCGCCTTGCCAGCCCGAACGCGATCAGCAGCGGGATAGCCGTGCACGCGTCCGCGATGTTGTGCAGGGTGTCGCCGAGCAGGGCCACCGAACCCGACGCCAGCACGACGACCGCCTGGATGGCCGCGGTGAGCGCCAGCCCGGCCACGCTGATCAGCAGTGCCCTGCGCCCGGCCGTGTCCGCCTCAAGTGCGGCGTCGACCTGGTCGGCGGCGTCGTGAGAGTGCGCGCCGAGCAGTCCCGACGTGGCGTGGCGGAGCCTCGGCCAGGGCGAGGCGTGGTGGTGTCCTGCCTGGTGTTCGTGGCCCGCGTGGTGTTCGTGACCCGCGTGGTGCTCGCCGGGGTGGCGGCTGGGCGCGTGATCGCCGGCGTCATGGTGGTGATGGTGCTGGTCGGGCTCGATTCGCGTGATGTTGCTCATGCCCGGGTACCCATCCTCAGGTGGTCGGCGTTACTTCCAGCATATCAGCATCTTCGCTAATGCGAATATCTTAAGTCAGGTATCATGGCGGTATGACCTCCGCAGGTTCCCGCCCATCACCATCCGGCGCGGCGGCGCCGGGCGACCATCCCCGCGAGCTGACCGAGGCGCAGGTCGCCGCCGCCGTGATGTCGTTCTCGCTGCTCGCAGATCCGACGCGAGTGCGAATGCTCTGGGCGCTCTTGCAGTCAGATCTGGACGTGGCCAGCCTGGCCGCCGCCGCTGGCTGCCGGGCCACCGTGGCTAGCCAGCACCTGTCCAAGCTGCGGTTCGCCGGCCTGGTCGAGGGGCAGCGCCATGGCCAGCGGGTGGTGTACCGGCTGCGCGGCGGGCACGTGCGGGCGCTGCTGTCCGAGGCGCTATTCCACGCCGATCACCAGGTAAGCGGCGAGTCGGTGCATGACTGACGGCGATGCCGGTGACGCCAGGATCCGGCGGCAAGAGGCCGACGCGGCGCCGGCCCCAGACTGTCAGACCGGGGTGACAGGGTTGGCGCACCGAAGCGAAGGAGGGACGATGGTAGCCATGAGCGGTCCCGCTGAGGCAGTCCGTCCCTTCACGGTCGCCGACCTGGAGGAGATGCCGGATGACGGGCGCCGGTACGAGCTCATCGACGGGGAGCTGCTGGTGAGCCCGGCACCTGGCTGGCGGCACCAGGAGATGGCGCTGGCGATATACCGGGTCCTCCACGCCGCTTGCCCGCGCGATCTGCGAGTGCTTGCTGCTCCCTTCGCCGTGCGGACCGACGCGTTCAACGAGTTGCAGCCCGATGTGCTCGTCGCCAGGTATGCCGACCTGTCCGAGCGGGCGCTGACGCGGGCGCCGCTGCTCGCCGTCGAGGTTATCTCGCCCACCAGCAGGCTGCGCGACGCCAACCTGAAGAAGGCCGCGTACGCCCGGCTTGGCGTGCCGTCGTTCTGGCTGGCTGATCCGAGCCTGGAGCAGCCGTGCGTCACGGCGTTCGAGCTGGACGGCGAGGCTTATCGTGAGGTCGCAGTGGCTCTCGGCGGCGACGCCTGGGAAGCGAACATGCCGTTCGCCGTACGGCTGGTCCCGGCGGACCTGATCGCCGGCCTAATGCCCTGAGGCATGCTCAGCGAGGCCAGCACTCCGCTTCCGATCGGGGACGCGGAGTGGGTGCAGGTCGCTGCGCTAGCCCTGGGAATTCATGAAGGGCAGGCCGGTTCGGCGCGGTCGACCTCACAGGGTGGCAACGAGGGCCGTTGATGACGGCCCCTTGGGCGTTGGCGGCGTGCCGGGGTGGCCTGGGAGGATGCGGTTTGTGCCGGGTTTTCTGGTGACTATCGGTCGGCGGGTGTTCGGTGGCTTGCCGCGTGAGGTCGCGATCCTTAGCTCGATCTCGTTCACGGTCGCGCTCGGCTACGGAATCGCGGCGCCGGCGATCCCGGAGTTCGCCCGCCAGTTCGGGGTGAGCGTGGCCGCAGCGGGGAGCGTGATCAGCGCGTTCGCCCTGATGCGGATCCTGGGCGCGCTGCCGGCGGGCCGCCTCGTTGACCGGGTCGGTGAGCGCACCATGATGGCGTCGGGAATCGCGATTGTCGGGGTGAGCAGCGTGCTCGCCGGATTCTCGCAGTCGTTCGCCGAGCTCATCGCGCTGCGCGGGGTCGGCGGACTCGGCTCGGCGATGTTCAGCGTCAGCGCTCAGACGCTGCTGCTGCGCAGCGTGCCCGGCGAACTGCGGGGCCGGGCCAGCGGCCGGTACGCCGGCGCCTTCCTGGTCGGCGCGATCAGCGGCCCGGCGATCGGCGGCGTCATCGCCGCCTGGTCGCTGCGCGCACCGTTCTTCATCTACGGCGCGATGCTGGCCGTGCCGACCTGCATCGCCGCCGTCATGCTCAGCAGCAGCGCCCGTGGCGACCAGCCTGCCCGCGCCCAGCGCGGCGGCCGGCCGCTCGCCGAGCTCGTGAGCGTGCTGCGCAGCAGGGCCTATCTGGCTGCCGGTGCTGCGAACCTCGCCGACGGCTTCGCCGTGCTCGGCGTGCGCGGCGCGATCGTGCCGCTGTTCGTGCTCGACGTCCTGCACAGGTCGCCCGCCTGGACGGGGATCGGGTTCGGGCTGGTCGCCGCCGTGAACGCGGCAACGCTGCTGCCCGCTGGCCGGGCCGCGGACACGATCGGGCGCAAGCCGGTGATCGTGACCGGCTGCCTGCTGTCGGCGAGCGGCATGGCCACGCTCGCGCTGGTCCCCAGCCTGGGCGGGTTCTTGGGCGGGCTGGTCATCATCGGCCTGGGCTCCGGGCTGCTCGACGTCGCGCCGGCAGCGATCATCGGCGACCTGCTCGGTGGCCAGGGCGGGTCCGTCGTGGCCGCGTACCAGATGAGCGGCGACCTCGGAGCGGTCAGCGGGCCGGTCACGGTCGGGTTCCTGGTCGACTCGGCGTCCTACGCCGCCGCCTTCGGCCTGAGCGCCTGCGTACTCGCCGCCGCCGGCCTGCTCGGCCTGATCGCCCCGGAGACCAGGCAAGTCAAGCCGCAGGCCGCCCCCACCCCCGCCGCGGTTCCCTGACGCTTGCGCGGTGCGTCGGAAGCGTCAGCGCCGATGCGCGTGGTCGGATCGAAATTGTGGACCTCGTCCACCAGGACTAGCTCGGCCCGGAGCCGGGACAGCACGTCGGACACGGGCATGGCGATGTCGGCCTGGTTCGCCCATGGCTACCAGCTAGTCGCCGCCGCCTCCGCCCTCGTATCCGCCGCCTTCCCCGTATCCGTCGCCATCTCCGTATCCGCCGCCCTGGCCCTGGCCCTGCTGCCAGGCGACGACGGTCACCGTGATGACGCTGCCTGGCTGCACCGGGCCACTCGGCGACACAGAGAGCACGGTACCTGGCTGTTGCTGATTGGTTGATTGCCAGACCAGCCTCGGCCTGAGGCCGAGCTGGCGCAGCTGCTGCTGCACGTTCGACTCGCTCTGGCCATCCAGCGCGGCGGCGTTGACCGTCACTGTGCTGGCTGCCGGGGAAATGGTGGCTGCCGGGGAGGTGGTGGCTGCCGGGTGGCTGGAGTGCGTGCTCGTCGCGGGGGGACTTCCTGCCGCCTGAGCATGCCCTGCGTCGAGCACGCTCTTGAGCTGAAAGCCGGCCAGGCCAGCTAGCACCGCCAGCGCAACCGCGATCATCGTGGCCACCGGCCCGAATCTCCGTGGGGTGCGGCTGCGCGGCTCGCGGCCCGGCCGAGCTGGGCCGTAAACCGTCTGGCTGCCCTCGGCCTGGGTCCGGTGCCGACCAGGCCAGTCGGTCCCGGCACTGTCACCAGGGGAGCGGTAAGGCTCCCCGTTCGGGTTCAGCACGGGCAGGCTAACCGTCCGGTCGCCGCGCAGCGAGTCGCGCAGGCTCCGGGCATGCGCCGCGACATCGGCGGCGCTGGCCGGCCTGGCCGCCGGATCCTTGGCGGTGAGCTGCTCGACAAGCAGCGCTATCTCGGCCGGGACTTCTGGCGGCATCGGCGGCATCGGCTGGTGCACGTGGGAGTCCGCGACCGCGATGCCGCCTCCAGAGAACGGCGGCGCGCCGACGAGGCATTCATAGGCTACGATCCCGAGCGAGTACAGGTCGCTGGCCGGGGTGGCGGTGCTGCCCTTGATCCGCTCGGGCGCCAGGTACGCGGGACTGCCGATCACCGCGCCGGTGTCGGTGACCGCAGCGGAGCTCGCGGTCTGGGCGATGCCAAAGTCGATGATCTTCACCTGGCCACGGGGGCTGATCAGCAGGTTTCCCGGCTTGATGTCCCTGTGCACGAGGCCGGCCGCGTGCGCCGCGTGCAGCGCGTCCGCGGTCTGGGCGACGATGTCCATGGCTCGCATCGGGGTAAGCGCTCCAATGGACAAGAGCCTGGCAAGCGGTTGCCCTTCGACAAGCTCCATGACCAGGTAAGGCGGGTGATCCCGGTCGGCTTCGCCATAGTCGTAGACCTGGGCGATGCCGACGTGGGACAGCGAACCCACGTGCCTGGCCTCGGCGCGCAAGCGGGCCGTCGCGTTCGTGTACTGGTCCTCGTCAGCCTGGTGCAGCAGCTTGACGGCTACGGGCCGGTCGAGTACCTCGTCAGTCGCCCGCCACACGTCGCCCATGCCACCGACCGCGATCCTGGTCTCGAGCCGGTAGCGACCTGACAGCCTTGTATCCGGGCAAATCATAACAGCATGACTCTATCGTCGCCGCGCGGATGGGAGCGCCGCAACAGGCCGTCAGGCAGGGTGGTATGCCCGAGGCGACCGTGCAGGTCCAGGGCATTTCCAGTGCGAGAATGACGGCATGTCCGCACTAGCCCCGATTCCGGCCGCGACTGCCAGCGGCGAGCAGGTCGCGCGGCGGCTGCTCGATGACGGCTACGTGATCGTGTCCGAGATGATGCCCGCGCCAGACATCCAGGCGGCCAGGGAGGATCTCGGCCGGGTGCTCGAGGAGACCCGGACGGGGCGCAACGCGTTCGAGGGGTTCTCGACCCAGCGGGTGTACGCGCTGTTCGCGAAGACCAGGACGTTCGACCAGGCGGCCATCCACCCGCTGCTGATCGACGTGCTCGACCGGGTACTGCGGCACTACCAGCTCAGCGCCCCGGTGGGGATCAGGATCGGGCCGGGGGAGCAGGCTCAGATCCTGCACAGGGACGATGCCATCTACCCCGTTCCCGAGCCGCATCCGCCCCTGGTGGTCAACACGATGTGGCCGCTTGACGACTTCACCGAGGCCAACGGCGCCACCAGGTTCGTGCCAGGCAGCCACCGCTGGGAGCCTGGCCGCACCCCGGCCGCCGATGACCAGGTTCGCAGCGCCGCGATGACACCCGGCTCGGCCATGTTCTACCTGGGCAGCCTCTGGCACGGCGGCGGCGCTAACCAGACCGGCGAGCCTCGGCTTGGCGTGATCCTTGAGTACGCAGCCGCCTGGCTGCGCCCGCAAGAGAACCACTGCCTGGCCGTCCCGCGCAGCACGGTCAGGCAGCTTCCGCAGCGGCTGCAGGAACTGCTCGGGTACAACATCTACCCGCCGTTCGTCGG